>CANMSW010000180.1 GCA_947500275.1 Bacteriovoracaceae bacterium
CTCGGCACACGTAAAAGGAAAAAGCTGCAACATTTTGGCGCGTCCGGTGAGGGATTCTCGAATGAGCGTCCTTTTTGAAAACCGCACCGAGCCCGTCAGGACAAACTTTCCCGGAACTCTTTGCTCATCCACATCCCACTTCACGGCATCAAAAAGCTCAGGAACCTTCTGAGCCTCATCGATGACACAAGGAGGCCGCAGCAGCGAAAGCGGATTCTTGAGCGCCAACTGATACAGGCCCGGCTCATCCAGGGTCGAATAATGATAGCCTTTCAACTGTTTTAGAAACGTGGATTTGCCGACTTGGCGCGCCCCCAAAACACAAACGACTGGCCAAAACTTTAGGCTTTTTTGAATCAGACGGTTGAGATAGCGACCACGCGTGTGCGGCACCTCTTTAAAGTACCCCCATTTTTTTTATAAAAGAACAAAAAAAACCGGGGCACTTGCGAAGCAACTTCCCACCGTCCCACCCTGTGGCCTACCCACTCCCCATAGGCGGGGCCTTAAGTCGCGCGCTGACTTGACGACGGCCGGGGCATACCCATATTGACGAAGGACCCCAAATCTTGCGGGACCCGAGCTCCCGCCCAAACGATCTTCGAACAGAATTAACCCCCCACCCCCAACGATGGAGTTTAAATCGTGACTGAAAACGCTTCTGCAGAAACCCCGAACCCGCAAACTGGAACCGAAAAAGCCGCTCCTTCGGCAGCAGGTACCGAGACGCCCCCCCTCGAACTCCTTCAAAAAAAGAACGAAGAGCTCGAAGCCCAAGTTCGCGAAAAGGAAGGAAAATACCTCTACCTTTACGCGGAGTTCGAAAACTTCAAGAAGCGCTCCGTAAAAGAACGCTCCGACTTGATTAAGTTCGGCTGGGAGAATGTCGCTCGCGAACTCCTAGAGATCCTCGACAACTTTCAGCGCGCGGTCGAACACATCCCCCCTACGACGGACAAGAACCTCACGATGGGACTCAACATGATCGTCAAGCAGTTCCAAGGAACTCTGGAAAAACAAGGGGTTCAGGCCGTCACGACCGAGGGACAGGCGTTTGACCCGAACCTCCACGAAGCCGTCGCTCAGGAGCCTTCGGATACGATCGAGTTAGGCAAAGTCGTCCGCGAACACAGTCGCGGCTACACCCTGCACGGGCGCCTGCTCAGAGCCTCCCGAGTCACTGTGAGCTCCGGTAAACCCGCTTAATGTTTTCTGGGGAGATTTTGTTGCTCCCCCGTCTTGACGTCGACCAATTTGCATCCACTTTTCTTTTCAGATTAACCAAACGAGGTACTTAGCCATGGGCAAAATCATCGGAATCGATCTTGGAACTACTAACTCCTGTGTCGCTGTTCTTGAAGGCAGCGAACCTAAAGTCATCCCCAATGCAGAAGGCGCAAATACGACGCCCTCGATTGTCGGCTTCTCTCCTTCGGGCGAAAAGCTTGTCGGCCAAACAGCCAAGCGCCAGGCGATCACGAACCCCGAAAAGACGGTGTTCGAAGCTAAGCGTTTGATCGGTCGCAAGACCGGCTCGGCCGAAGTCGAAGAATTCAAGAAAGTCGCTCCTTTCAAAATCACCGAATCCAAGAACAACGATGCTTGGGTACGCGTGGGTGATCGCGACTACGCCCCTCAAGAAATTTCGGCGCTCGTTCTTCAGAAAATGAAGAAGACCGCAGAAGACTACCTCGGCGAAACTGTCACCGAAGCGGTCATCACCGTTCCTGCGTACTTCAACGATGCTCAGCGCCAAGCCACCAAAGACGCCGGCCGCATCGCAGGCCTCGACGTCAAGCGCATCATCAACGAGCCGACGGCCGCAGCGCTCGCTTACGGCCTCGACAAGAAGAACAAAGACCACACGGTTGCCGTGTTCGACCTCGGCGGCGGTACGTTCGATATCTCGATCCTCGAGCTCGGCGACGGCGTCTTCGAAGTGAAAGCAACCAACGGGGACACTTTCCTCGGCGGCGGTAACTTCGACCAGCGGATCATTGACTGGATGGCCGACGAGTTCAAAAAAGAGACGGGCGTCGACCTCCGTAAAGACAAAATGGCACTCCAACGCTTGAAAGAAGCGGCCGAAAAAGCCAAGCACGAGCTTTCAGGCACCATGCAAACGGAGATCAACCTTCCGTTCATCACGGCCGACGCTTCGGGTCCGAAGCACCTCAACATGACGCTCACTCGCGCCAAGTTCGAAGCCATGGTTGCGGACTTGATCGAAAAGCTCGCAGTTCCCTGCGAAACCTGTATCCGCGACTCGGGCCTCAGCAAAGACAAGATCGACGAAGTGATCTTGGTCGGCGGCATGACCCGTATGCCTCGCGTGCAGCAGAAAGTGAAAGAAATCTTCGGAAAAGAGCCTCACAAAGGTGTCAACCCGGATGAAGTCGTCGCGGTCGGCGCCGCGATCCAAGGGGGCGTTCTCAAGGGTGACGTCAAAGACGTTCTCCTTCTCGATGTGACTCCACTCTCCCTGGGTATTGAGACCCTCGGTGGCGTGTTCACGAAACTCATCGAAAAGAACACCACGATCCCCTCGAAGAAGTCTCAAACTTTCTCGACGGCAGCAGACAATCAAAGCGCTGTGACGATTCACGTGCTCCAAGGCGAACGCGACTTCGCGGAGTACAACAAGTCGCTCGGACGCTTTGATCTCGTCGGTATCCCGGCGGCTCCTCGCGGCATGCCACAGATCGAAGTGACCTTCGACATCGACGCAAACGGCATCGTTCACGTGGGAGCAAAGGACCTCGGAACCGGCAAGGAGCAGTCGATCAAAATCACGGCTTCGGGCGGCTTGAGCGAAGAAGAAATCAAGCGCATGCAGAAGGAAGCCGAGTCTCACCGCGAAGAAGACGAAAAGCGCAAGAAAGTCGTCAACGCCCGCAACACTTTGGACGGTCTGATCTACTCGATCGAGAAGACCCTCAAAGAAAGCGGCGACAAAGTCACTGCCGAAGTGAAGAAAGAAGTCGAAGAAGCACTCGTGGAAGCACGCAAGCACCTCGACTCCCAAGATGTTGCTGAGATCGAAGCAGCGACCCAGAAGCTGACGACTTCTTCGAACAAAATGGCCGAGCAAATGTACCGCAATGCGGCTCCAAATGCCGAAGCAGCAGGTGCAAGTGCTGGAGCTGGAGCGGGCCCGGGTGCCGGTGCGGGCGCAACTCAGTCGGACTCTAAAAAAGGCGACGATGTCATCGACGCTGATTTCAAAGAAGTCTAATCGATTGAGATCAAAAGCCAACGAACTAGCCTAAAATCCAAGCGGCCAGTGGGCGCCATTGCACTCGATTCGAGGCATGAGAGCTCACTGGCCGTTTCCTCAGGTGGAATGAACCATGAGCAAACGCGATTACTACGAAATCCTGGGTGTTGCCCGCGGCGCCAACGGCGATGAAATCAAGAAAGCCTACCGCAAACTAGCGATTCAATTTCATCCGGATAAAAATCCAGGAGACAAGAAAGCCGAAGAGAAGTTCAAGGAGCTCTCCGAGGCTTACGAAGTACTTTCGGATGATCAGAAGCGCCGGATGTACGATCAGTTTGGTCATGCCGCCAATGCTGGGGCAGCCGGCGGCCCGGGTGGGTTCGGCGGTTTTGAGGGCGGCTTCGGTGGCGCCTCGATGAATGATATTTTCGGAGATATTTTCGGAGATATTTTCGGAGCCGGGGCTGGTGGCGCACGTGGACGCGCGGGCGGGCGCCGCCGCGGGGGTAAACCCGGCGCAGACCTGCGCACGACGGTCGACATCACCTTCGAAGAAGCGGCTTTTGGCGCTGAGAAAGTCATCACCGTTCCAAAGACCGTGCGCTGTGAACCCTGTCAGGGCAGCGGCTGCAAACCAGGGACGTCACCGGTCGATTGTAAACAGTGCGGTGGCCGAGGCGAAGTGACGTTTCAGCAAGGATTCTTTGCCATCAGCCGTCCCTGCCCCAACTGCCAAGGCCAAGGCCAAACGATTCCGTCGCCCTGCACGAGCTGCTCAGGAAGTGGGCAGGCTAAAAAGAAAAGCCAGATCGCCATCAAAATCCCCGCAGGCGTCGATACGGGCCAACGCCTGAAACTCTCCGGCGAAGGCGAAGCGGGCGAGCGCGGCGGAATGCCCGGCGACCTCTACGTCGTCATCAATATTTTGGCGCATGAGTTCTTTACACGAGATGAGTTCGACATCATTTGCGAAGTGCCCATCACTTTTGGGCAGGCTGCCCTGGGGGCCGAGGTCGAAGTTCCATCGCTCCGAGGTAAAATCAAGCTCAAGATTCCGCCAGGAACTCAATCGCACAAAGTCTTCCGACTCAAAGGCAAAGGACTTCCTCGCCTCGGCTCTTATGGAGAGGGCGATGAGCTAGTACGAGTGATTGTAGAAATCCCAACTAAGTTGAGTCATGATCAAAAAGAATTGATTCAACAGTTGGAAAGCTCAAGTGCCGCATCCTCGCATCCGATGCATTCCTCGTTTTTCGAAAAAGTGAGAAATCTATTTGGCTAAGACACAGCGCAGTTTCCTATGGTTACGCAACGTTTCAGGAACGCCTCGGCCCCCCCGTTCCCTTATCGCTGCTTCGACCCGCGGACTGTTTCTGAACCTTCTCTTGGGTCTTCCCCTCGCTGTGGTTCCCACTCAAAACGGCTGGTCCTCCGCGTCTAAGCCCGTTCGAGAAGAAATGACCCACACCGAAGAAGGGGCGCCCCGCAAATATCGGGGCACACCAGCGGATTATCGAAAAATCGAGAAGCTCTTCGAAAAACGAGACTTCGAAAACACGATCATGGAGGGAGCGGCTTTCGTGAAAGATGCTCCCGAGAGCGAATACACTCCATCTGTTGAAAACCTCTTGGGACTCAGCTACCTCACTCTTCGACAACCACCGCAGGCCGTCTATCACTTTGAACGCGCCCTGACTGAGCACCGAGCTCGTCGCGACGGAAAGAGCACAGCCGAAGGCAGTCGTGACGCCAAGTTTCTTTCGTTTATGAACGCGGCTCTCTACAACCTCGCAAAGGCCCAGTCCGAGGCAGGAC
>CANMSW010000181.1 GCA_947500275.1 Bacteriovoracaceae bacterium
CAGTTATTACTTCGGTGGCAAAGAAGGCCTCTATAAGGAATGCCTGACCCGCTTCGGGCAGGAGCGCTTCGAGTTTGCTGAGCGCATGCTCGCCTCCGTCGACCCACACACGCTCACAACCGACGATTTTCGACTCCGACTCACGCTGTTTCTGTCTGAGTTCATCGAAGCGCACATGCGCGAGCCGGAAGTCAGTGGAATTCTGCATCGCGAGATTGCGTCGGGTTCGGAGATTCTTCTCGAAGGAATCAGCAGTATTTTTATTCGTCACTTCGAAGCCATTGTCCGCTTCCTGGTGATTGCGCAGAAGAAGAAAATCCTCCGCCAAGACCTCGACCCTCAGATCGCATCGGGACTTTTAATCAGCGGCGTCGTCCACCTCATGCGCATGGAGCCGATGGCCAAAAAAACATATCAACGGTCTTTTTTCGATCCCGCCCAGCGAGGCGAACTCGCGCGCACAACCGTCGCGCTCTTTCTCGATGGCATCCTCATTCGCGATACAGACCAGAATAAAAAGAAAATCTCTTCAACCCGTCAACCCTCTAAAAATCCCGTAAAAACGGGAGGACTGTCATGAAGCTCCAAACCACACTCAGAAAAAACCTTTCAATCTGGATCGGCTCAGCGGTTTCGATCCCCGCTCTCCTCGCCGTCGCCCAGGCGGGCGAAGCCCTCACTCTCAATCAATACCTCGATCAGGTTGAGACCTCGAGCCCCGCTTTTTCATCGGCACGCGAATCTGAAGAAGCGGCGCGCCTGAAGGAAAATGAGGCGGACTTGGTCACGGGTCCGCAATTCTTCGCCACGACCCAATGGGGTAAGGATGCGAGACAAGGTCTGTTTTTCAGATACGACTCAGTTGCGAACGATAGCTACGAGGTCGGCTTTCAGCAGCAGTACTCATTCGGCCTCTCTGCAAAGCTTTCCTACTCCATGAACCGCTTTGAATATCAAGGCCTACCCGACGCCCTTCTCCTCACCAACACGGTCCTTGCCGCGCCCTTCTTCGAAGGAGCCCCGAAAATAGAAGTCTCTCAATCTCTGTGGAAGAACGCCTTCGGCTCAGAAACCAAGGCACTCGAAAAACAAATTCGATCAGCGAACGAAGCGCAGGCCCTTGGCGAAGCGTTGAAGCAGAAAATGACTCGCGTCGAGGCGGAAGGCGCTTATTGGCGGCTCGCACTCTCGCGCGAAGCGCTCAAAGTAGCAGAAGAAACACTCATCCGTGCGCGGAAGCTTTCCGAGTGGAGCGGGAAACGTGCCGCCCTCGGACTGGGAGATCGCTCCGACGCTCTTCAAGGACAAGCGGCAGTTCGCTTGCGCGAGCTTCAACTTCAGTCTGCCCAAGACGATGAACGCGCTGCACGCCAAGGCTTCAACACCTCACGCGGCCGTAGCGGATCGGAAGTGAACGAAACGCTCGATAAACTCGAAGCAGCTTCCCCTGCGCCTCAACTCGAAGGATTTGAAACCTTCGTCGGCGCCTCGGGCGAAAAAATCCCCGTCCGCGAAGATATTCAAGCCTCGGAAGAACTCCTCCATGTTTCAGAAGCGACTTCTGAAATTGGAAAAGCGAGGAATACTCCCACTCTAGAACTCGTCGCCTCCGGCTCCCTCTTCAGCCGTGAAGATAATATGGGTGCCGCCCTTTCAAGCTCGTTTGGGACTGATCAACCCCAATATGGCGCAGGTATTCGCTTTGTTCTTCCACTCGACTACGGCTCTTGGAGTGGCGCACGCGAGGGATATCAACGCGACATTTCTGCAGCAGAAAAGAATCTACTCCGTCGCCGACTTGAAGTTGAACAAGAGTGGTTGGACCTCAAACATCGCTTGTCGGAATCCATGAGTCGCTTGAAAGTCGCCCGCGAACTCGAATCGACTCAAAAAGAGAAGTCCGACTTTGAGCGAGATCGGTTAGCCCGAGGCCGATCGACGACCTATCAAGCGCTCATGTTTGAAGAAGACTATGCTCAAGCGAGACTCACTCGCTTACGTCACCAGTTCGAATCGCTCACGATCGCCATTCGTATGAAAAGCTTTCAACCCCTTGCTCAAAAAGCAAAAACGGAGTGATGTGTCATGACTCTCGCCGATCTCTCAATTAAAAGACCTACTTTCATCACCGCAGTCATCATCCTGATGATTGCAGCGGGCCTGGTTGCCATGCGCGGCCTGGGCGTGGACCTCTTCCCGAATATCACTTTCCCGGTCGTCACCATCACCACACCCTACCCTGGTGCGGGACCGTCGGAAATGGAAACCCTGGTATCGCGACCGATCGAGGATGAGCTCAGCACGCTCTCAGGAATGAAGCGCCTGAGTTCCATCAGCCAAGAGGGCGTCAGCATCGTCGTCGCCGAATTCACGCTCGAAACCGACGTCAAATTCGCCGAGCAACAAGTTCGCGACCGAGTCGCTGCAACGAAACGTAAACTCCCGATCGATGTCAAAGAGCCCACGATTCGCCGGATTGACCCGGCCGACCAGCCTGTCGTGATCTTCTCGATCACTGCAGACCAAATGGAAGCGGGAAAACTCTACGACTTAGCAAACGAAGTCGTTCGCCCGCGCTTAGAACAGGTCAGTCAAGTCGGCTTAGTCGAAGTCGTTGGCGGCCGTAAGCGCGAAATCCACGTCGCCCTGGATCGTGACAAACTGAAACGCGCTGAGCTCTCGGCAGGATTCATCGCCCAGCGCTTAGGCTCAGCGGGCGAAAACGTACCCGTGGGAACCGTCGAAGAAGGAACCAAAGAAACCGTCCTTCGAACGATCGGTCAGTTCAAATCTTTGAAAGACATCGAGAACACGCTCGTTAATCTTTTTGGAAATGATGTTCCGGTCACCGTCAAAGATGTAGGCACCGTGGTTGATACCCTGGCCGACGAGAACGCGAAGACGTTCTTGAACGGAAACTCCACTCTCTTCATCTATGCGTTTCGCCAAAGCGGCGCGAACACTATCGCAGTCGTCGATGGACTGAAAAAACGCGTCGATCAAATCAATGCGGAGCTCGAGTCCAAAGGGGCCAAACTCACGGTTGTCCGTGACGGCAGCACCTGGATTCGCGCGAACGTCACAGACGTCAAAGAGTCCATTTTCATCGGAATCATTCTTGCCGTCATTGTCGTGTACTTGTTCCTTGCGAACGGACGCTCGACCATCATCACGGGACTTGCGCTCCCGAACTCGCTCATTGGCGCCTTCATTCTGATGGCGGCGGCAGGTTTCACGATCAATATCATGACCCTTCTTGCCTTGAGCTTGTCGGTCGGACTTCTCGTCGATGACGCGATCGTCGTGCGAGAAAATATTTTCCGGCACATCGAAATGGGAAAATCACCCAAGAAAGCAGCCCGCGAAGGCACGATCGAAGTGACACTTGCCGTTATCGCGACCACATTTACCGTCATCGCAGTGTTCGGCCCCGTAGGCTTCCTCAAAGGAGTCGTCGGTCAATTCTTCCGAGAGTTCGGTCTTACGATCTGCTTTGCCATGTTGATCTCGCTTTTCGATGCGTTGACCATTGCGCCCATGCTTTCGGCTTACTTCGCGGGAAAGCATAAAAAAGACGAGAAACCGAGCCGCCTCTATCAACTCACCATCGGAAAAGTTCTGGGCTCCTTCTCACGCTTCCAAGATCGTCTCGAAGATAGCTACGAACGCCTTCTGAATTACACCGTCCGTAAACCGATTCGAGTCCTTGCGATCTCCTTTGTGATCTTCATTGTCTCAATGGCCTCGGTCGTTTTCGTTCCAAAAACGTTCTTGCCAACCCAGGATGCGGGCGAGTTCTCACTCTCGATGGACTTACCTCCAGGCACGAGCCTTGAGCGAATGACTGAAGTTGCAGCCCAGATCGATCAAGTCGTTCGTAAAAACGCGGAAGTGCGAGTCGTCGCACTCACGGTTGGAAACCGAGAAGGAGCGGCAAACGTCGCTGACGCCTACGTGCAACTCATTCCGGCGAAAGAACGCTCGCTCAACACCAGCGGCGTAAAGGAAAAAATCCGCGGTCAACTCAAGGAGTTCGCGTTCGCCAACCCCGTCGTCAAAGATTACGACGCCGTGGGCGGCGGACAACGTCCCTTCCAGTTGAACTTCTTGGGCGATGACCAGAAAGTGCTTGAAGCCTACGCACAGAAATTCTTTGCGAAGTTCAAAAACGACGCGGCCCTCAAGGACGTGGATCTGAATTTCCGCCCTGGAAAGCCTGAGTTCCAGGTCGTGCCCAACACAACCTCCATGCAGCGCTTGGGGATCTCGACCCTAGCGATGGGCGGCGAGCTGCGCGCGCAAGTGGAAGGAATCACACCCGTGAAATACCGCGAAGGGGGCCGAGAATACGACGTCCGTGTTCGCCTGAAAGACGAACAGCGGGATTTGAAATCGAACTTCAATCGAACCTTTGTTCCGAACGTCAACGGAAGCTTGGTTCCTCTTTCCTCGATTGCCCAAGGAGTCGATTCGAGCGGTCCCTCCAAAGTGAACCGACAGAACCGTGCGCGCTACGTCCAAGTGGGCGCTGATATCGCGCCAGGCGGCGGCCTGGGTGATATTATGAATAAGATGAAGACTGCGATCGACACCGATCCAGAACTCAAACTTCCTCCTGGCGTTACCTATGCGTTCGTTGGACAGGCTGAAAACTTCGAAGAACTCGCAACGAGCATGATGGTCGCCATGGGCTTCGGGGCACTCTTCATCCTGCTCGTCTTGGCAAGCTTGTATGAATCGTTTGTCACTCCGTTAACGATCATGGTGGCATTGCCGCTTGCGATCTGCGGATCGATTGTGGCGCTCGCGATCACTCAGGAGTCTCTGAACATCTTCTCCATGATCGGCATCATCATGCTCTTGGGGGTCGCGACGAAGAACTCCATTTTGCTTGTTGACTACACCAACCACCTGATCCGTGAGGAGCAGATGGATCCAGTCAAAGCGCTCATCCGAGCCGGACGCGTTCGCTTGCGGCCGATCTTGATGACGACAATGGCGTTGATCGCAGGAACTTTGC
>CANMSW010000182.1 GCA_947500275.1 Bacteriovoracaceae bacterium
CCGCATGTGGAATTACGCAAACGACGAAGAAGCGCTCAATGACGTGCTTCGCCTCTCGAAAGGCATGACCTACAAAGCGGCCATTTCCGGATTGAACTGGGGCGGCGGTAAAGCGGTCATCATGGGGGATGCCAAGACTGCGAAAACTCCCGAGCTCCTGGAGCGCTTTGGTGAGTTCGTCGGCACTTTGAACGGCACCTATGTGACGGCAAAAGACGTGGGGATCGGTTCCGATGACCTTCGTACGATTAAGACCCGCACTTCTCACGTCCTGGGAATCGATGGCGAGAAGGGCTCAAGCGGCGACCCATCTCCGGCCACGGCTTGGGGTGTATATCACGGAATGCGCGCTACTGCCCAAGCAGCGTTCGGCGCAAACTCGATGAAAGGCTTAAAAGTTGCTGTGCAGGGCTTGGGAAGCGTTGCCTACTACCTCCTTGAGCATTTGGCCGCAGATGGCGCAGAAATAATAGGCTGCGATGTCGACCAAGCAGCGATTGACCGCGCTGTGAAAAAATACGGAATTGAAATCGTGAATCCAGACCGCATCTACGATGTGGGCTGCGATATCTTCTCGCCAAACGCTTTGGGCGCATCCATCAATCCAGGCACCCTTCCTCGCATCCAGTCCAAAGTGATCGCAGGCGGAGCAAACAATCAGTTCTCCACCCCAGAGATGGGATACGAAGTCATGAAGCGCGGAATGCTCTACGCTCCGGACTATGCGATCAATGCAGGTGGCTTGATGAACATCTATCACGAGAGCATGATCGAAGGCGGCTACAGCCAGAAGCGCGCCTTTGAACACGTCGCCCAAATCGGCAACACGATAGCGAAAATCCTCGAGCGCTCGAAGGCGGAGAATTTGCCTTCTCACCTCGTGGCTGATCGCATGGCCGAAGAGCGCGTGAATGCAGCTCGCGAAGCGAAACTCGCGACCCGCCGCTGATCAGAGGCTGATCAGCCGCTTAAAAGTCACAAATGAAGCCCAATCGAGGAAACCCCTCGATTGGGCTTTTTTTATTCGTTCGACACTCGCTTTGAGCCTTGCCGTGTGGCCCAAGCGTACGGATAAAAGAAGTTATGAATTCAACAGAAACGGTCACTTATCGACCAGCCGACCGCTTGGGTCTTCAGCGCGTCATCGGGCAGCCCGGACTTCTTCCGCAGCAGGCAGAAAAAGTGGATCCCTCACTTCCCATTGCGCGGGATGAGCTTCTCATCGAAGTGGAGAGCCTGAATATCGACAGCGCGAGCTTTCATCAGATCTCGGAGGCGTGTGAGGGTGACGTTCGCCGCATCGAGACTCATATTCAAGACTTGGTGAGTCGTCGCGGAAAACAACACAATCCCGTGACGGGATCGGGCGGGATGTTGATTGGCCGAGTCACACAGGTGGGGCCCGAGTTCCCAGTGGACGAAAAGCCAGTTCAAGTGGGGGACCGGATCGCATCCCTCGTCTCTTTGTCGCTGACTCCGCTGCAAATTCGACGGATTCGAAAGGTGCACCCGTCGATTGATCGTGTCGATGTCGAGGGGCACGCCATTCTTTTCGCAAGTGGTCTCTTTGCCCGCCTGCCTAGTGATATAACCGACACGGTTGCACTTGCGGCGCTCGATGTGGCGGGTGCTCCTGCCCAGACCCGCAAACTGGTGCAAGCGAACGACACGGTCGTCGTGATCGGTGGCGGAGGAAAGAGTGGTGTCCTCTGCCTCTACGAAGCCAAGCGGAAATCGGGCGTTCGAACCCTTGCGATCGATTTCTCTCCTCATTCGCTTGCGCGCCTCAGGTCTCTCGCATTCGTGGACGAGGTGATTCAGGCGGACGCTCGTAATGCAGTCGACATCATGGAGAAGGTAAAGGTGGCGACCGGCGGAAAAATGGCGGATCTCGTCATCAATGTCGCTAACTTGCCTGAGACGGAAATGGGCTCGATTCTCGCGTGCCGGCAGAAGGGCATCGTTTACCTATTTAGCATGGCCACAAGCTTCACCCGCGCTGCTTTAGGTGCTGAAGGCGTAGGCGCGGACGTCGACCTGCGCATCGGAAACGGATATACTGAAGGTCATGCGGACCTAACTCTGGACCTTCTGCGTGAAAGTCCTGCTTTGCGAGAGCTTTTCGAAAAAACCTATTCGTAGCCCGAAAGGTTTTGAAAGAAGGAAAATTCACCATGGCCCACCTAAAACTCGATCTGGCGAAAATTGAGCGCTGCCGAAAGCTCGCGGAAGAAATCGCCCAACCCGTCGAAACGATGATCGCGGCACACACCACCATTGCGATTGAACGTGCAACCCTTCGAATGATCGGGGTGAATGGAGCGGTTGTCCGTAACGGGCAGTACTATCCTGAAGTGAACGCGATCATTGAGGATCTGCACAAAGAAGGACGGCTCGGGCGTGGCGTGCTTCCCCTATTTGTGAACGGAATGATCCAGACGGGAAAGTCGGCTTCCGAATTAGGAACAGCTGTTGCCGAAAAACAGATTCGATTGACCGAACTCAATCAGGCCCCGGCAGCGGAAGTGGCAAAGCGCGCCCATGATCTGTGCGCGGCGGCTCGCGCGTCTTTAGTAAGCAAGCGGGACTATCGCGACGGAAATCGGGCCGAGCTCAAAGATCCCTTCGACCCGCGGGGCACGAATGGTCCGTTGATCTATGTCATCGTCGCGACCGGCAATATTTACGACGACGTTGTCCAAGCTCGAGCTGCGGCCCAGGCGGGAGCCGATGCGATTGCCGTGATTCGCTCGACGGCTCAGTCCCTTTTGGATTTCGTTCCGCACGGAGCAACGACTGAAGGTTTTGGAGGGACTTACGCGACCCAAGAGAACTTCCGCATTATGCGGGAGGCTCTCGACGACGAGGGTAAGAAGATTGGTCGCTACATACGGCTCACGAACTATTGTTCAGGTCTTTGCATGCCGGAAATCGCAGCTTTAGGTGCCATGGAGCGGCTTGATTTTCTACTAAACGATGCGATGTATGGAATCCTCTTTCGCGATATCAACATGAAGCGCACGCTTATTGACCAGCACTTCTCTCGCAGAATCATCGCGCTTTCTAAAATCGTGATCCACACGGGCGAAGACAATTATCTCACGACGGCCGATGCGGTTGAGAATGGGCATCAAGTTTTGGCGTCGCAGTTTATCAACGAACGATTCGCTCTGAATGCCCACATGACGCCGTCGTTGATGGGGTTGGGACACGCGCAAGAGATGGATCCCGAGCATCCAGATGTCTTTTTGCTCGAGATCGCCCGGGCACAAATGACGCGCGACATTTTTCCAGAAGCACCCATCAAGTTCATGCCACCCACACGCCACAAGTGCGGCGACATCTTCTACAGTCACTTGATGGATGCGATGTTTAATTTCGTCGGCGTACTTACCGGTCAGACTATTCAACTTCTTGGGATGGCGACCGAGGCCATGCACACGCCGCTTCTCCAGGATCGCTGGATGAGCATTAAAAACGCTAAGTACATCTTCAACGGAGCCCGAAGTCTAGGGCGAGACATTACTTTTAACTCAGGCGGCATCATCGAGTCTTGGGCCGCAAAAGTGCTCGACGAAACTTTAGCCCATCTCGAGATGATCAGGGCTAAGGGGTTGTCGAAAGCGATTGAGGAGAAGGCCTTTGCAGAGGTGAGCCGGCGGGAGACCGGCGGCAAGGGCTACGATGGAGTGATCGTGCGCGAAGATGGGTATTTAAATCCATTTTTTGAACTCTTGTGAGGAAAGGCAGACGCTATGAGTAACGATCAGTCACGGATGTCAGAACTCAACCTCGCCAAGCTAAAACCCTACGGTGATATTCTGAACGATGGAACCATTCAGGTTTCGTTCACCTTGCCGGTTGAGCCTTCGCCCGAAGCGCGAGAAGCAGCAGTACAGTTTGCAGAAAAAATGGGGCTCGACCAGGTCAAAATTGCGACGATGGAGAAAGCGGCTCAAGGCTTCGCTTTTTTTGTTGTCTACGGGAACCTTCGCCACACTGTGGACTTCACGGCTATCAAAGTATTGAAAGTCGATGCGATCAAAAGGTCGCGCGAGGAGATCGACGAGATCATTAAGACGAAGATCGGGCGCAAGCTGATCGTCCTCGGGGCTTGCACCGGGTACGACGCCCACACGGTAGGTATTGATGCGATCATGAACATGAAGGGGTTCGCGGGAGACTACGGGCTCGAACGATATCAGTGGCTCGATGCTCGAAATCTAGGCGCACAGGTGTTGAATGAAGAGCTCCTGAAGTTAGCCCAGCGTGAAAATGCAGACGCTATTTTGGTGTCCAAGGTAGTCACCCAACACAATATCCATGTTCGTGATCTTCAGGACTTGATGAAGCGTGCGGAACAATTGGGACTCAAAGAGAAAATTGTTTTTGTCGCGGGCGGCCCTCGGGTAACGCATCCACTCGCGCTAGAATGCGGCTTTGACGCCGGTTTCGGAGTAGGAACGAAGCCGTCCGATGTCGCAAGTTATATAGTCGAGGAGCACCTGCGGCGGCGGGGCATCTTTCTTGAGAAGGCTGGAGAAAAGGCATGAAGAATTTAATCATAGGACGTCAGGCGGAACGGCTGCAGCTGAAGGCTGCGCTTCGGGCTGGTCGAAATGTTCTGCTGGAGGGCCCTGTCGGAGCAGGAAAAACGCATTTGGCCCTCGCAGTGATTGCCGACTTAGGGAGGCCTGCCTTTCGTATTGATGGCGACTCGAGGTATTCGGAACAAAAACTCGCAGGTTCTTTCGATCCTCCGACCGTGATTCAAAAAGGGTTCACTCAAGAGGCTTTTGTGCCGGGACCGCTCGTGGAAGCCATGAGGACAGGAGGCGTTCTCTTCATCAATGAGCTGAACCGCCTTCCGGAGGGCGTGCAGAACGTCCTGCTGCCCGCGATAGATGAGCGGATGATCGTGGTCCCGCGCTTGGGCGAGATCAAGGCTGCTTCGGGTTTTGTGGTGATCGCTACTCA
>CANMSW010000183.1 GCA_947500275.1 Bacteriovoracaceae bacterium
CACAGTCACCTCTCGATATACTCGATCCCTCGATTCGTGCGAAATTAGGAAATGCTCAATTCCGGTCAATTACTTTTCGGATTTTCAAAATGGAACTCGAAGACAAGTGCGAGGACCACGGCCAAGTCGCCGTTTATCGAGGTACGATTCCGGAGCTTCCCCATCGTTTCATGTTGGACGACCATCATCTCTTCGAAACCAACCGCCCAATGACAGTGTGTGGCAATACGGCCGATATGCTTTCTAAATCGGCCTATCGCGAACACTTCCAGGTTTGGGGGGACAAGACTCGGCATTTCGGACTCTTCCCGTGCGGCCCAGCGCCTGTTGTTCCAAACGGGGAGGGCTCGGCCGCTGCGACCTGCGCGCCCGGAGCCTGTTGCTGAGTCGTTATGACGTGGACGCTCTATCGGCATTTTAAAGGAAATCAGTACCTGGGTCTTGGAACTGCGCTGGACTCGGAATTAAAAACTCCCTTCGAGGTTTATCGCTGCCTTTACGAGAACGATCTCGCCAAAAACTGGGTGCGCCCGCTCGAAATGTTCGAAGGCCGGAACGAGCATGGTCAAGCTCGGTTTGAGTCGGTCGCGCGGATGCGAGTGGTGCAACCTGAAGATGAGGCAACGGTCCTTGCCTTCGGCTACGACGCCTGGGGAGAAGGAAAGCCCCTTTCGGAGTTTCTCGCGAGCTACGAAAAGAGCCGGAATCACCTTCGGGGAACCCGCTATCTCCTGGAATTGCTGGATGGGACGATCGTTTGTAATTTGAACACGCTTCGATTCAAACGCGGGCTGCTTGGCATTGCTTCGGTCTCGACTGCCCCCGCTTTTCGCGGGCGCGGCTACGCACGACTGCTGCTCAAAGCGGTGATGGAACTTCAAAAGTTTCACGAAGGCGAAGACCTTCGATTCTTGCTCTTCTCCGAGGTGAATCCGGAGCTCTATGAGTCCTGCGGTTTTTATGTGCTCGGGAAAGAGCACCAGCGGTTCACACCTTCGATCGCGATGGCGAGCGGAAGCTCCCCATTAACGAAGGAAGAAGGAGAGTTCCTGAAGGCTTATTTCTAAGTATGCTGAAACTCAAACCGACCAATCGAGCATTCTTTGCAGGGGTTTTAACGCTTTTTCAGCGATCTCGGCGGGCACGGTTACTTCCGGACCATCGTTCAAGAGCGCGGCGTAAATTTTTTCAAGCGTGTTGAGCTTCATGAAAGGGCACTCATTGCATGAGCAATTTGAGTTGTTCGGAGGCGCTGGAATGAGTTCTTTCTCAGGCGCGCGCTTGCGCATCTGGTGAAGGATTCCTTCTTCGGTCGCGACGATGAATTTCTTCGTTGGACTCTGAATCACGTGGTTCAAAAGTGCCGAAGTGCTTCCGATATAATCGGCTTTGGAAAGAAGTGAAGGCTCGCACTCGGGATGAGCAATGATCTCGGCATCCGGGTTTTGGACTTTGAGTTCGATGAGCCGACGCTCCGAAAATGTCTCGTGCACGATGCAGGCGCCCTGCCAGAGCGTCATTTCGCGGCCCACTTCTTTCGCAACCCAAGCACCCAAGTTACGATCGGGTGCGAAGAGAATCGGCTTATCTTGGCCAAACTCTGCCAGCACGCGCTTCACGATTTTTACGGCATTGCTGCTGGTGCAGATCACGTCCGATTGAGCCTTAATCGCAGCAGAGCAGTTAATATAAGTAACGACGAAGTGATCGGGGTGAGTTTCACGGAACTTGGCAAATTTAGCTGGGGGGCAGCTGTCCGAAAGCGAGCATCCGGCACGAAGGTCGGGGAGCAGCACTTTGCGAGAAGGGTTGAGGATTTTTGCCCCTTCAGCCATGAAGTGAACGCCGGCGAAGAGGATGCGATCCGCGGTCGACTTTTGGGCTGCCCGAGCGAGCTCGAGGCTGTCACCAATAAAGTCCGCAATGTCTTGAATCTCTTCTTCCTGGTAATAATGCGCCAAAATGACGGCGTTCTTCTCGCGCTTTAACTTCAGGATAGCATCGACTAAGTCGATCCCGGCTGGGATGGATTTCTCAAAGTTCACCATGGGGGCTGAATCCCACGGGGGGAGGGGGCAAATCAACCGGGTTGTCACGAATGAGACGATCTGGCGTTGGCGGGCTGGAGCCCCTCCGTTAGACTCGCTTCATGAGCCAGCCCACGCCTCGGAAGAACATCGTCCTAATCGCCCATGACCACGAAAAGCCCGCCCTGGTTCAATGGGTTCGAGATCACTTAGAAGTCCTCAGGCCTCATTATTTGATGGCGACTGGGACTACCGGGCTCTGGATCGAGCGCGATTTGAAAGTCCCGGTCGTACGCTTCCTCAGCGGGCCGCTGGGGGGGGATCAGCAGATTGGGGCTAAGATCACCGAGAGCGCCGTCGATATGATCATCTTTTTTTGGGATCCACTCCAAGCGCAGCCCCACGATGTCGATGTGAAGGCTCTGCTCCGACTGGCTGTTCTATATAATATTCCTATGGCCTGTAATCGGGCGTCGGCGGACTACCTGATTTCGTCGCCCTGGCTTCAGAAGCCTCGCGCCCACCACCCGGACGCCCGGGTTGAAGCGGGCCCTGTCGCGTTGAGTGATTTGCCGGTCTAAGTGGATCGTCCCGAGAATCAATGGGGGTCGGATGGATCCCGGGACGCCCTTTGAGCCCCTCGAGAAACCCAAAAACCTGTCCCGAAGGTCACCGGCTCAAGATTAACTTCGCCGTCGCGACTGCCCACATGACGCCGAATCCGGTCGTCGTACTCGAGATGAGTCCGAGCCCCCCTTTGTTTTTGGCAGGCGTCAGGTCGAGGTGCAGCCACGGCGTTTCTTCGCCAGCGAAATGGGCCAGGAACGTTGCGGCGTAGATATGGTCGCTGTTGTTCCCGTGCGTGCACTGGAGAAGGTCCGCAATGTCCGACTTCAGTTGTGTCCGGTAATCAGGCTCGAGCGGGAAGGTCCAGACGCGCTCACCACTCGCCTTGCCGCACTCGATCGCGCTTTGCGCCAGCGTCGGCTGGTTCGAGAAAACGGCACCGATTCGAGTGTCGAGTGCCCGGATAGCAGCACCCGTTAAAGTGGCAAAATCGATACAAAGATCAGGTTCGGCACGTCGTGCTAGGGCGAGGGTGTCTGCCAACACCATGCGGCCTTCAGCATCCGTATCGACAACTTCGATTGTGGTCCCGTCGCATGCGGTAACGACTTCGTTCGGTTTATAAGCGGTAGGTGAAATGAAGTTTTCCGCTAAGGCCAAGTAGGCCGTCACCCCAAAGGACGCTTTCGTCTCGGTGAAATAGGCCAGGGTCGCCAGCGCCACTGCGGATCCAGACATATCACTATGCATTCCGTTCATCCCGGATCCTGTTTTGATGTTGTATCCGCCGGTGTCAAAACAGAGACCTTTTCCGACTAATGCCAGATGCTTAGAGCGTTTCTTTGGCCGATAGGTGAGTTTTAAAATGCCCGACTCCGTTGCCGGGTCCGCACGAGTGACGGCCAAAAATGCGTGGGCGCCCAGTTGTTCGAGGTGACGAGTCGAAAGAAACTCCGTTTTCCAACCGTAAGCAAGGGCAAGGCTACGGGCTAAATCGCGGTAATTGCCCGGGTTCAGGACGTTGGCGGGCAAATCGGTGAGCGTTCGAACTAAATTGTTCGCTCGTCCAACGGCGAGAGCGTGCTCCGTGATTGCGTCGAACTCTTTAGGATTGAGGGTCGTTCGAACGAGAATCGTCAGAGGGCTCGGTTTCTTCGTAGCTGTTTTTACAGCGATTTTTACGGCCGTTTTCGATTCATTTTTAACGAAGCTAAAGGGTTTCCAGGTGCAGGTTTGCGCAAGAATGATGATCCCTTCTAAAACCTGTCTCTGGAGTGAGTCTTCGAGTTGGTCAATGGACAACAAGGTTCCAGTTGGAGCGTCATGGGATTCCATCTTCTCTTTGAGGGCTGCGGAGAACGTCTCGCGGAGAAGGGTGTGGATTTCAAAAGTTGATGAAGTCATTTCCCCGTTGAGAGCGAGGGCTCGTAGTCTGTGACCAGCGCTCCAGTCGAGCGACAGGCTTTTTGACTTGGGCAGATTCTTTTCAGATTTTTCATTCGCTGGAAGCGAGGATAGTTTTCCCCATCGCTTGAGGGTTTCGCTGTTCCATAGGGAAGCGGGGAGTCGGCTCCAGACCTCGGGTTCGGCACTCAGCTGGTGCAGCGGATAGACTGCAAGTTCGAGCGCTTCTTCGTCCTTGCGTAAGCTCGTGACCGCGTTCTTCTCCAAAAGGCATTGAAGGGGGCGTTGGGAGGTTTCAATTTTTTTCCAGAACGAGCGAACGAGTGTCTTCATAGGGAGTGTTTTGCTCATTCTTTCCAGAATGTTCAACAGACGTTCAATTGGGGAATCATGAATCAACAGTGCTCAATTCGACTTGGCAGACGTCTGCTCTCAGTCGGTGGGTGGAATTCACCGAGCGACGACGATTGTGTGTTGCTGGCCGCCACACAACCCCTTGTTCAGTCGAAGTCTTTTCCGCTAACTCTAAGAATCAACCCAGAAACTTTACGGGAGTGATTCAAGAATGTGGGATTTTCGCAGCAAGAAAGAGTCTTTCGTGAACTTAAAAAAGGGTGCACCCAAGGCGACTCGAACGACGGAATTGGACCTTCCCATTCTTCGGAAGGGCAATGCTTTTCGGGTTATTTTCTTCTACCCCGGAGAAGAAGGAACCTACGTCGAAAATGCGGAAGTGACCCTTTTTGTGAATGGAATCGTTCACTTTAAAACTGCAAATGAAGAGTCCACCACTTACCTGCAAAATTGTGAAATCCTTTGGACTTCGCAGCAGGTCAGCCCAGATGCCTCCGTGTCGAAAGTTCGATTATTGAAAACAGGCGGTTCCCGAACCGAGGGAATGGGGGTTCCAGTGAAAGAAACGCGACGCCCAGTTGAATCGAAGCCGGGGGCCTGTGAGAATAGTCC
>CANMSW010000184.1 GCA_947500275.1 Bacteriovoracaceae bacterium
AATAGGAGAAGATACAAGAATTATTCCAGCCGAAGTCAAAGTGGCCGGCACCACAATCAAGCTCTATTCTCCCACCGACTGCATTCGTGACCGTCTCGCTTCCTTTATTCATTTCAAAGCATCGGAATGCCTAGATCAGGCTGTCCTGGTTGCGCGGAAACATCCGTTCGATCGAACAAAAATCCGAGCATGGTGCTCAAGCGAGGGAAACCCACAAGCTTTTCTAGATTTTGAACGGAAACTGCAGGCGACCCTAGGAAGTGAGGATAACGCCAAGTGACCCTCCTTGAATCTTTCCCATTTCTTCCCCCTCCCCACGCTCAGTTTCTGAGAAATGCGCTATCAAAACTTCGAGTAGATCGAAGGGTCATTGGAATCTTGAGCCAAGGTTCACTTATTACTGGCTAAATGGATAATTATTCCGACCTCGACCTAGTCGTGGTGTTGACCCATGACGGATATGAGTCCGCCTTCCGAGAGCGGACGGAGTTCGCCAAAGGGCTCGGAAATCTACTATCGGCATTTTCAGGGGAGCATGTTGGCATTCCCCAAATTCTCGTTTGTCTCTACGAGCTCCCCCTGCTTCATGTGGACATCAAGTTTATTCCGCTCCATCAGTTCCGTGAGTGCATGGACGATCCGCTTATCCTGTGGGAACGCGAGCAAGTCTTGTCGGCAGATAAATCATCATTCAAGCCGCGGCCCGAAACATTGGATAGGCAGTGGATCGAAGATCGCTTTTGGATTTGGATTCATTATCTTGCGACCAAGATTGGAAGGGGGAACTGTTTGAAGCGCTGGGCTTCCTTTCATTTTTGAGACAGCAAGTCTTACCTGGATTTCGAGCTACAGGTCACTTGATGATATATAAGGTATACCGCACACGCTCCCGCATGAGTATCGTTTTGACATTTGATACTAATATATGACAAAAACAAAGAAGGTCACAAAATCAAAGAAGTCCCCAAATTTATACTTGAGCGTATTCGAGTCATTTAAGTCTGCCGAGCTCAGGGACTCAAAACTTGTTGGTGAGACATTATTGGATAGCATCAAAAGTGGGGATCTAGAGGCATTTCGAGATGTACTCATCGGCCATATTCTCAGCACCAATAAGATGGCCCTTGCCAAGAAAGCCGGCCTTGCCCGTCGGACCATTTTCGACATCCTAGATCCGAAGAAAAAATTCAATCCAGAACTTTCCACCGTATCTGCAGTCATCAGAGCATTGGCGGGCTGATGGGCATAGGGAATCACAAATTGACCGAAGAATCTGTGGGACTTCACCTCCCCGGAGCGCGGACACGAGTCCGCGCGTGAGGGGTCACCTCCGAAATAAAAAAGCTCGGTCACAGTCGTGCCCGGGCTTTTTTATTTTACAGGCGAGTCTCGAATCGAACGACCTCCGAGTTCCGCTTCAGCACAAAATGGGAGAAACCCATATCTGGGCTTCTCCCATTTCTATCACAGCGACTCAGAGCTCATTAAACATCACGACGAAGCATTTTACGAACTTCATCGGTGTGCTCGGTTTCTTGACGAACGAAATCACGAGCGAGCTCCTCTAGAGCGATATCATCTCCGGCCTGGCTCACGAGCTTCTTGTAAAGCGCAAGCGTCTCCATTTCGAATTTCAGACTCTCCTCGAGCAAGGCGTGCACGCCATGCTGATTTGATTCTTCAATCTTCTCAGAGATCATGGGGGGATGGCCTCCGTAGGAAGTGATTTTCTCCCCAATCACTTCGGCATGCCGCATTCCTTCCAGGGCCTGATCACGGAACCACTTCTGAATCGGGATGCGATTATGCCCCATAATCATGAATGAGTAATGAAGGTACCTTACAATACCAGCCATCTCGGCCTGAAAAATATGATGAAGCGTGTTCATCACTTCATTGGAAACCGTGCGTGCGACACTCAGGTCCTTACTCATCATGAACTCCCTCCCCGGAGCTATTTTTGTGGATCGTAGAAAAGGCTAATAGGCCTCCGCTCCGTTAGCAAGAGATCCTGATCTTCAAGAGATCGTAAGCCTCACAACGCCGATTCACGACCATGAGTTAAGAAGTCGCTTTTTTTTCAGAATCCAGAGAAACGCCAAAGTCGCTTCGATCAAGCAACCCTGTGGCTAAGCCACTTTTGCAGGAGCTTGGCTCGCAAAGTCCCCAAGTACCCGGAAAGCGTCCTGCGCCGTAAATATTCCAACTACGCTTTCATTGGGCCCCATCACTAATGCGAACTCTTGCGCGTGATTTGCGAGTGAAAAACAAACCGACGAAAGCGGGTCTTGAGGTCGCACCTTAAGCGCGTCAGTCACCATCACGTCATTGACCTTGAGCCGCGACGATCCCTCAAACGATAGCGCAAGACGAAGGGCACGATCCGAAAGAACCCCCACCAACCGCCCTGATTGCACGACTGGCAACTGGCGATAGTTTCTTGAACGCATTTTACCCCATGCTTCATTGAGCATTTCATCTGGCTCCACAGAATAGGGCACTCGAGTCATCACTTCTTCAATCTTCTGGTCATATGATTTCATGGCTTACTCCGAAAGTTAAGCAGGCCGGTCTCAGCCCGCTAAACCTCGGAAATGCAAGAACTGCCCCCATCCTCGATTTAGAGATTGCACCCCTTGATCGAACGGCTAAGTTTTTCAGGGGGCCTCTCGGAGGTCCTTCGAAAAAAAGGACCTAACATAATGACACTTTTTCAGGCGATCGTTTACGCAGCCGTTCTGAGTGCGAGCACCATTCTTCCAATCAGCAGCGAAGCCCATGGAATTCTCATTTCACATTTAGCGAATTGGCCAGCTCCCGAAGGCTCTACTCTGGGTGCTATTCAACTGGGCTCATTACTCGCTCTATTTCTTTTCTTCATTCACGACTGGGCGAGCCTCATTTCCTCGCTCCTTCAAGTCGTGTTACTCAGAAAGAAGCCCATGACGCTGGACGAGCGGCTCCCCTTCTTTCTCATTCTGACTTCCATGCCCCTGATCGTCGCTCTTCAGCTGGGTGCAGCCCACTACCTCGACCCTCGACTTTCGGAACCTTTCTGGGTCGCGATTCTTTTGGGGGCCTTTGCGATTCTCCTGACCGTCCCCGAGTCCATGGGTCGAAAAACAAAAAGCATGTTCGACTGGACCATTGCCGAGGCAATCATCATGGGGTTTGCGCAACTCCTTGCTCTGATTCCTGGCGCTGGGCGCATGCTGGGCATTCTCGCCATGTCTCAATTCAGAAACTTTAATCGCGAAGCGGTTCTAAAATACTCCCTTTTGGCAGGACTCCCCATTCTGACGTACTCGGTCACGGGGCTTCTTCGTGAACATGGGACCGGCGGTAGCGACTGGGTTTCGATCTTAAACTTTGGTGCTACGTCGGGCGTCTCCCTTGGAGTTTCGCTCCTCACTCTTGCCGCTTTTCAGCGCTCATTCTTACGGACCGGAATTCGTGGCCAGCTCCTCTACCGCGTACTCGCCGGAGGTGTTCTTGCGATCTGGATTTGGTCGCGCGGGATCCACTAAAAGACAAAAAAACGGGGCCGCTCTCTCGAGCTGCCCCGTTCCAAAATCTAGCCTCAAAATTTAGTCCATAGAATCATCGTCATCATCCCCATCCACATCGGTGATGGGGTCTGTTCCAGCGTCGACCATTTCTTTCAGCTCTTTGCCAACTTTGAAGAAAGGAACGCGTTTTGGCGGAACTTGAACAACCTGACCCGTCTTCGGGTTTCTCCCCTGGTAACTTCCGTAGCTTCGATTCACGAATGAACCGAAACCGCGGATCTCAATGCGGTCATCCCGCTTGAGTGCGTCGGCCATCATATCGAAGACCAGGTTAACGACCAGCTCAGACTGTTTGTGCTGGAGGTGGGCTTTTTCGGCGATGATATCGATTAGGTCGGCCTTAGTCATAACTTATTAAAAATGCTAAAGATGGCGTTCTGTTTTTGCAAGCTAATTCCATGGGTTAGCAGATCCTCAGGGCCCCAAGCCTCACTTGAACTGCCGTCAATTTCCAGACATCATCGCTGACGAATTTCCTGAATTCCCGAAGTCGCCCACAGTTCGAGTACAAACTTTCGCTGATTAGCGCGGTGACCGCTGTAACGAATACTCAGGACCTGCTCCGCTCCGCGAACCGTCATGTCGAAATCGTCGAGCACGAGGTCATTTCGAGCCAACGCCTGATTAATTGAAGTCCGCACTTTCCCATCAGGGTCAGCTACAACGATCTCGGAAGCGAACGTGAGCGATCGCCCCAAAACTCGGTCCTCAAAAAAGTTCGTCGCTACCAAGACCAGAACGACCGAGATAGAGAAAAGAAGAGCGATGTCGGAGTGGCCAATTCCGATGCAAAGCCCAATTGCTGCGACCACCCAAATCGTGGCTGCAGTGGTCAGTCCCAGAATGGTTCCCCGAGCTTGAATGATCGTGCCGCCGCCTAGGAAACCGATTCCTGAAACGATCTGGGCAGAAATCCGGGCTGGATCCCCGTAGTGGCCCGTGTCCGCGTGCACGCTCGAAATAAGGACCGAAACTGAGGTGTAAAGCGCAGCCCCCATGCAGATCAAAATGTTCGTTTTGATTCCTGCCGGCTTATTTTTGAGTTCTCGCTCGAGGCCAATGAGCCCCCCACAAAGGAGGGAAAAGAGGAGTTTAGGGGCAAAAAAGCTAAGCAACTGAGTGAAAGTCCACTGGCTGGCTACGGTATCGAGCATGGTTGATGCTTGTCCTCTCTGAATCGGGTAAAAGCGGCTCTAACACTCCGGCATAGGGCTTTAAAAACAGGCCCTACCCTTGAAGCCACATGGCTTCCCTATTGGCCCACCCCCAGTCTTAGTGTAATCCAAAAAAGGTAAGTGGAGCCGTAGTTAAATGGATATAACGGCTGTTTCCTAAACAGCAATTACAGGTTCGATTCCTGTCGGTTCTACCAAATAAAA
>CANMSW010000185.1 GCA_947500275.1 Bacteriovoracaceae bacterium
GTGTCTTCACGGCGATTTGGCGGAACCCTCGAACCCGGAACCGCGGCACTGTGGCACTTTGTTGACAAACCGGGCTCGGATTTAGCCCGGCTTGAAGAAGCAGAGATACGACGAGAGTTTAAACAGATCAGAGCGAGCCTTGAGAAACTCTCGAGTGCAGCTTTCATCATCGAGATGATGATGATGATTGCCCCCGATCGGGAGCCGGTACCGGAACTCTTTAAGCTACTCGCCAATGCTTTGACATGGCTCGATGAGACCCCTGAGAGGACAGCTCTTCCACGACTCCCATTTTTTATTTCATCCGTTCTCGGAAAAATCCTTCAAGCATCAGGCTCGCATCCCCGAATTGGGACGTGCGAAAGCTGCCAACAAACGGTTGAGTCCTTTCCTGCGGACGCGCGATTCGCCGCAACGATCGATCGGGCCGGGATTCTCTGTTGGAACTGCGGAGCAAAGGGCCGGGCAAATAGCATTGGACGCCAGGCCCTGCTGGAACTTCTTTTTGCTCTAGGACACCCACTCAGAAAGGGCCTCGATCAGCCGCTAGCAGCGACTCATGAGCACCGTCTCCTTTTCCAGTTACTGGAAGAATTTCTGATCCATCACATTCCGGGTTTTGACTCGAAAGCGATTCGATCCCGCGCCCTACTCATGCAAGCTTTTGAAAGCGCTAATCCTGGGAAGTCTTAAGGATCCACTCGACGGCGGCCCCTAAGTCGGCTGCTTGATAGTCAGGCGCCTCCAAAGGGCTCAGCATTTTTCTTGCCTCTTCCTGTCCAACGCCGGTGAGAACCTGGACCGAAGCACGGCAACCGGCTCGCTTTCCTGCGGTGATATCTGAAATTCGATCTCCGATCATCACGGAGGACGCGATCGACGCGCTGAAAATCTGGGTCGCCTGATGAAGAAGAAAGGGCTTGGGCTTTCGACAATCGCATTCCTCCTCAGGTCGGTGAATGCAAATCGCGAAATGATCAATCGTCACGCCCCCGGCCTGGAGCAACAACTCATTCATTCGTGCGTGAATTCGCGGGAGGACCTGCGGTTGAATCAATCCACGGCCTACGCCGCTTTGATTGGTGACGACGACGAGGCCAAAGCCAGCCGATCGCAACCTAGAAAGGGCATCGGGCACACCCGGAAAAAGGGCGAGCTGATCGGGGTGATTTAAGTAGCCTGGATCCGGGTTGAGGGTTCCGTCTCGATCCAAGAACGCTAGCTTGCTAAAATGGGGCACGCCTCGAGGGTCTCACTTCATTCTTCCGCCTGACAACCCCGGAAAGCAGAGGACTGCTTCACGGAACTGATTTTCAGAGCTAGAGTGGGAGCGGTGAAGCCACTCCTCCATTTGATTCCCTACCTTAGACCCCATCGCGGCAAGATCGTTCTCAGTATTTTACTGACTCTTCCCTTGGCTGCACTGCGATTTAGCCCAGCCCCGCTGGTCAAATTTCTGGTCGACGACCTCCTGACCACAAGGGACTCATCGAAGCTCTGGGTTTTTCCCGCCCTTTTCATCGGGATCTTTCTGGCGAATTTCGTCGTTCGTTTCGCCCACTATTACCTCCAGCGAATCGTCGTCGCACGGGTCAACCAGGCGCTGAAGAACGACTTATTCGAACATTTGTCGGGCTTATCGGCGGATTTCTTCACCTCGCAAACAACCGGAAGCCTGATGTCCCGGATTGGGACGGATCCGGTCTATGTGGATGAGGCCGTACAGGCGAGCACGGGCCTTTTTCGTGAACCGATCACCTTCTTGTTTCTGTTCGCGTATTGCTTGAGCCTGAACTGGAAGCTCACTTTGATTGCTTTCGTGGTGCTACCGCCCCTAGCATTTATTTTTTCGATCAGTGGGAAGACCCTAAAACGCTACATTAAGCGGCTGAATGAGGAGACCGCTGAAATCTTCACGGTTCTGCAAGAATCCTTCACTGGAATACGAATGGTGAAGCTTTTTGGCTTAGAGAAAACCGTTAACCTTCGCTTCCAAGCGCGTACTGGAGATTTCGCTAAATTTCTTTTGAAGCTCGCTGCCATTCAAGAAGCGTCCCCTCCCACCGTCGAACTCATCACGTCGTTTGCAATCGCGGGGGTCTTGGGCTTCGGCGGATATCAGGTCTTAGAAGGCAAAATGTCCACCGGAGATCTCCTCGCGTTCTTCGCTGCCTTTGGAATGATGATCAATCCGCTCCGAATGTTGAACGACCTCAATATCAAGCTCCAGGCGGGGTCGGCCGCCTGCGCAAGAATCTTTGAGATCTTCACCTGGAAGTCGAAAATCGTCGAAGCGCGAGATGCACAGCCCATTCACACCCTTCAACGATCGATTGAATTTAAGGAAGTCCACTTCGCGTATCCGGACCACCTCGAGCGCGCGATCCTCGGGGGCATCAGTTTCTCGGCCGCCAAAGGGAAAACGATTGCGCTCGTCGGTGAGAGTGGCGCCGGAAAAAGCTCTCTCATCAACTTGATTCCTCGTGTTTTCGATGTCACCGCAGGAGCCATCGAAATCGACGGAGTCGATATCCGATCTCTTCGAGTACCAGACCTTCGAAAACTGATCGCGGTCGTCAGCCAGGACGTCTTTCTTTTCAATGATACGATTTCCGAAAATATCCGGATGGGGCATCTCGAAGCATCAAAGGAAGAAATTCGCGAGGCGGCTCGACGAGCGAATGCACTCGAGTTTATTTCGCGGCTGCCCCAAGGGTTCGAAACTAAAATCGGGGACCGAGGCCAGAAGCTTTCCGGGGGAGAGCGGCAACGCCTTTCCATCGCGCGCGCTTTTCTCCGTGCCTCTCCTCTGTTGATCCTCGACGAAGCGACGTCCTCCCTCGATAACGCCTCAGAAAAGGCGGTTCAGTCTGCCCTGGAAGAGCTGATGAAGGATCGGACTACGCTCTTGATCGCCCACCGATTGTCCACCGTGCGAAATGCGGATCAGATTCTTGTTCTTAAGAAGGGACTGATCTGCGAGCGCGGTACCCATGCGACACTGATCGCGATGGGTGGAGAATACTCCCGGCTTCTCCGAATGGGAGGAGAGAACTCTATCGGACTTGAGACGGGAGCCCCCGCTTGAACCCGTGGCCGCGAGTCCTCGAGAGTTTCCATTCGGCCTTCATTGACGAAGTGAACACCCAGCTCCCCGATCATCAACCGGAGTTGGGCCTGCCGTCCCGAACACGGGGACTGACGCTGCCTCCAAACTTTCAAGGTTCAGAGACGTTTTCCGCTATTTTCGAAGTGAACTTCGAGACTCGCCCACTGGCGAGAACTTCAAGTTACGTGTTCCTCGTCCTGAAGCAGCCGAAGAGCTCGTCTCACCGAGCAGCTCTCCAGTCGCTCGTGAACGGGGTCGAGGTCAGAGCCCCGCGCGAACTCGAACTTCGATCTATAGCGGCCAGCGCTCGATCGCCGAAATTCGAAGAGGGCTTTCCAGGGAGTGCTCTCCCGAAACAGGGAGAGCCCGAATTTTCGTTTACAGTTTGGATGCCCATCAAAATCCTTATCGAAAAGAACTCCCTAGAGATCATCCTCGGATTAACGGGCTGATCTTTTCGATCAACCTTGGATCCGGGGGAGTTCGATCCGAATCGTAGTGCGGCGTCCGGCTTGCGTCTCGAGCACGATAGTCCCGCCCAGGCGCAGGACCTCCTGCTTTAAATACCCAAGACCAAAACCTCGCTTAAGCTTCTCGGTTGAATCGGCACGTGAAGAAACACCAGGCTCAAACGCGAGCTGCAGCCAACCTTCCGCTGTATCAACACGGGGGCTGAGCCCCTTCTTTTTTGCGCTATTTTTGATCGATTCGAGATCAATTCCACGACCATCATCCTCGAGCTCGAACCGAATCCCAAACGGAGTCGATGCAGCGCGAATCAAGAATGAAGACCGCGGCAGCTTTCCAGCCGCCACCCGTTCCTGCGTACCTTCGATGCCATGGTCCGCCGTGTTGCGAAGGACTTCTTGAAAAAGCCTAAAGAGCTCCCGGTAATGGGAAGGACGCCCATGCACATCCCCCTCAAAACGGATGGCTTCACCCTCGCGGCGAAAAGAAGTGAGCGCTTGAAACCAAGCCGAATTCAACCAACCGAGCTCGTCGACGAGTGACCGTTGAGCGCTCTGGGAAAGCAAACCGCTCAGGAGTTCGCTTGCTTGACCTGGCTCGGGAAACTCTAAAAGCGACCGAAGCTGCTCGATCGCTCCGTCCAACCCTGATCCGCTTTTCTGAGCGACAACCGAACTTCTCAAGGACGACTGATCACGGAGAATCCAAGCAATACAGCGAGTGCGCCCAGCCAAAATAATCGGAAAAATGCGGATCTCTAGCCAAAGATTACCTACTTTTGTAGAGCGCGACAGCGATGCCACGCCAGGCTGAGGAGGCGTTTCAAACCAAGAGGTCGTGATGGGTAAAAGAGATTCACGCGGAAGATTGAGGAGCGAACTTAGATCGAGGCCCACCGGGCTCTTTCCCAATAAGAGTTCCGCGCGTTCGGAGATTTCCGGCAAGACCAACATCTCTTTACCAGTCAGCACATAGGCTAAGCCATATTCCCGAAGAATATCCTCTATCCGCCTCTTATTTTCCTGCTCGGATCGCTGATTTCGCTCAACCATATCAGAAACAGCCTTCATGACATGCTGCTGTTTACGGACTTCTGAAAGATCCCGGATCTTTAGGCGAAGCATCTCGTCTTCACCGTGAAAAACCCGCTCTGATATAATTCTAGCCGAGATGGCGCGGCCATGAGTGGGCCGTAAATCGACTTCGACTTTTCCTGCTTTTTGAAAGTCATCTAAGACCGCGGAAACCGCGCTCGCAATCGCGACGCGAGCGCTCCCTTCCCCTGAACATTGAGAGCCCGGAATGCAGTCAAAACCTAAGAGGTTTTGA
>CANMSW010000186.1 GCA_947500275.1 Bacteriovoracaceae bacterium
GAAAAAAGGAAGATCGAAATCTCGATCACCGACAGTGGCTCGGGAATACCGCATGCGATTCAGGAAAAGCTCTTCCAACCGTTCTTCACTACCAAGCCGGTCGGCAAAGGCACGGGGCTTGGCCTTGGGATCGCGCGAAGGCTGGTTGAGCGCCAAGGTGGGGAAATCCTTCTCGACACCAAGAGTCCCAACACGAAATTTGTCATTTCTTTTCCAGTCGGAACTATCGACTGAGCTCGTCCACGATCGTAGCTGCGCAGTCGGACCGATGAAGGAGGTGGGCGTTCTGGCCCATCTTCTCGAGCTCGGAGCGCTCTGTCGTTAAGAGCGAAAGGACTCGCCCGGCAAGGATCGCAGAACTGCCTTCCCCTTGCGTCAGCACCTCTGCAGCGTTTGCTTTTTTGAAGATGTAAGCGTTCTTTTCCTGGTGATTATCTGCTGCGAATGGAAACGGTATCAAGATAGCCGGCCGTCCCACTGCTGCAACTTCTGAGAGAGTCCCCGAGCCTGCCCGGCAAATGATCAGCGAGGCTTTTTTATAGCACTCGGGCATATCGTATATAAACTTTTCAACGCGAAAATACTTTAGACCTGACGACTGATAAGCTTTGTGAACCCGTTCGAAATCCCGTTCTCCTGTTTGATGGATCACGTACAGATGAGGGAGCTCTTTAGCGAGGAGAGGGAGGGATTCGATGACCCATGTATTGATCGCCTGTGCACCCTGGCTTCCTCCAAAAATAAAGATCGTCGGAGGCTGGCTCTCGTCTCTCGGCTGGTACTGGATGGCATCGCGCACCGGGTTACCGCTCACAATCAAGTGGGCCCCGGGAAATTGTTTCTCAAGCCCCGGAAACGCTGTGAATATCGTGTGAGAAAACCGGGAGAGGATTCGATTCGTGAAGCCTGGCACCGCGTTTTGCTCAAGAATTCCGACGCGAACGCCCCAAATCCAGCCCGCCAAGCGCCCCATCAAAATCAATGGTCCCGAAGCATATCCTCCCACTCCGAGTACCGCGTGCGGCCGCTCCTGAAGGAGCCAAATTTTTGAACGGACCAAAGCAAAAGGAAGCTGAAATAAAGTTTTCAGTCGGGTGCTCAGACTCACGCGCTTCAAGCTACCCAGGACTAAGAGCCGCAAGGAATAGCCGGCCCTTGGTACGAGCTTCTCCTCGATTCCGCCCTTCGCACCGACAAAAAAAACACTGCCTTCGCCGAAACGCTTTTTCCATTCATCCGCGACGGCTATCCCCGCAAGGACGTGGCCACCGGTGCCCCCCCCTGCAATGATCAACCGTTTTATCTTGGAGTGAGCGACCTGGTTCCCGTGGCTTTCACTGGCGCTGCTCATAAACGTTCCCCAGAAAACCGGTCGCCGACTGGTGAGGTTCCACGTCCAATCGCGAGCAACACACCTACTGCAAAGAGGTCAACCAAAAGGGCCGAACCTCCATAGCTGATCAACGGCAAAGTCAGACCCTTGGTGGGAAGCAATCCGAGCGCGACCGCCATGTTCACAAACCCTTGGAGTCCAAGAGCGAGCGTAATTCCCGTCCCGAAGAAAAGTGCAAAGCGATCCATGCTGCGATTGTAAGCTTCCCACGACACCCGGAGCCCGCGGTACACAAAGTAGATATAGGTGAGGGCGACTCCTGCGACACCCAGGAGTCCAAGCTCTTCTCCAATGACTGCGAAAATGAAATCGTTATGGGCCTCAGGTAAAAAAAGGAGTTTTTCCTTACCATTTCCGAGTCCGACGCCTGAAATCCCGCCGTGATGAAGCCCGACAAGTGACTGCAAGATCTGAAATCCCTTTCCACCCGGATCGCTCCAAGGATCAAGGAATGTCATCAACCTCATGCGACGGTAGGGCGTGCTCAGCACGAGCCCTGCCGCTAAGAATCCGCCAAGACCTAAGGCCAGCGACAGATGGCGCTTGGGCACACCTGCCAAGAACATCAGACAGAAAAGGACGACTGAGATCATGACTGTCGTTCCGAAATCAGGCTGCGCCAAGAGTAGGAGTAGCGCAGGCATCGGCACCAGAAAAGGGGAGAGCAATCCCGCAGCGGGCTTACTCAATCGATCAAACTTCCGTTCAAGCTGGGCCGCACCGAAAAGGATTACTGCAAACTTCGCGAGCTCCCCGGGCTGAAAATTGACCGCCGCTATTCGCAACCAACGTTGGGCTCCACCCACGCGCGCGCCTACTCCTGGAATCATCACGGCGGCAAGCATGACCGTCGCGACCCCCAGTGCGGGATAAGCCCAGCCAAACCACCGACGATAATGAATCTGAGTCGCAAAGGCGAGCGCCACGGCTCCAAGAACTGCAAAGACCAGCTGCTTTTTGATAAAACTGAGTCCGTCGCCCGTTGTCTCTTGAGCATGAATAAAAGAAGCGCTGTAGACCATCAGAAGACCAAATGCCACCAGCGAAAAAACTGTCACCAAGAGCGGAACGTCGAGGCTTCCAATCCACCTTTGAGTCGTGGGTACCGGCCACGCTCGAACCTGATCCCAGGTTTCTTCGAAAGCCTTACCCTGATCTCTGATAAAAGTACGCCCACGCTGAATCAGCGTAGGCGCGTGAAAATCTACCTGAGGCCTCGGGGTGTCCCGACGGCGATCAGAGTTGATTGACGATTTTCTTGAAGTAGTCGCCTCGTTCCTCATAGTTCCGGAACATATCGTAACTTGCGCAGCCCGGACTGAGAAGGACGATATCGCCACTTCGCGATTTCTGGTACGCAAGAAGAACGGCTTCTTCAAAAGTCCCGACCAAATAGGTCTCTGCATGATCGCCGATCGAGCGATTGATCTTTTCTTTTGCCTCGCCCAATAGGATCAAGATTTTGCACTTTGTCCGGACCAGATCGACCAATGGACCGAATTCCTGATTCTTGTCCTTCCCGCCCGCAATCAAAATGATCGGGTTGGTTCCGAATGCGGACAAGCTTCGCTGCACGCTCATGACGTTCGTGCCCTTGGAATCATTAAAGAAATAGACTCCGTCCTTCCGGCGCACAAATTCTAACCGGTGCGAAACGCCTTTGAAGGTATTGATGACGGTCTGAATGGCCTTTTGACTTACGCCCATGGCGCGAGCGGCATTGATCGCCGCCATCAGATTTTCTTTGTTATGGTCCCCAAAAATCCTGAGCTGCGAGAGGTCATAAAGCTCTTCCCGGCCCGTCACTTTACTGACGATTTGCTTCTGAGCGGGACGATAGTAGCTGCCGACGAAGTTTTCAGAGAACTCTCCTCCTACTTTCATCGGATCGTTTCGCGTGAACCACATCAGGCGACCTGGATTTTCATCAGAAAAATTCTTGATCGACGGGCTATCGTGATTGAGAACGACAAAGCTGTTGCGGTCGCATGCAGTTAAAAGACGCTTCTTCGCCGCAGCATAAGATTCAAAGTCCGAGTAACGGTCTAAGTGGTCTGGCTCAAGATTCGTGAAAACCGCTACTGCCGGAATCAAGCGCTGAGCGAGCTCCAATTGAAAACTCGAGAGCTCGGCGACCACGACATCTGCCTTTTGACCTTCTGTGACATAATCCAGAAGGGGTTTGCCGATATTCCCACCGACGTAGGCTACTTTCCCGTCGGCTTTGAACATTTCCCCGATCAATGCCGTCGTTGTCGTTTTTCCATTGGTTCCGGTGACTGCAATCAGCGGCTCTTTGATCGCTTGGGCAGCAAGTTCGATTTCGTTTGTGATCGGGATTTTCGCCTCGCGCGCCTCTTCGAACGGCTTGAGGCTCAAGGAAACCCCGGGGCTCACAACAATGAGATCCACCGAAGTAAACGTTTTGTTGTTGTGGCGTCCCAACTCGTACTCAATTTTCAAGTCAGCACAAGCGTTCACAGCTTCTGCGAGTTCGGTCTTCTGCTTCGTGTCAGTAACGAAGATTTTGGCTCCTTGCTTCGCCATGTATTTTGCGACGGAAACACCTGAAATACCGAATCCGACGATCAGAACTTTTTTGCCTTTGTACTTGCTCATGAATTCCCCAAAAGAAGCCCGAATAGGGCTGATCATTGATTCAACCGGACAGAATCTTGGTCTAACGCAACTTCAACGTCGAAAGAGTGAACAGCGCCAGTAGGATCGAAATAATCCAGAAGCGAACGATCACTTTCGGCTCAGGCCAACCCTTCAATTCGAAATGATGGTGAATCGGGGCCATTTTCAAGACCCGTTTTCCGGTCATCTTAAACGACGCCACCTGCGCCATCACTGAGAGGGCTTCCATTACGAAAACCCCACCACAAATCGCAAGAAGGATCTCGTTCTTGGTCATCACGGCCACGACGCCGAGCGCCCCCCCTAAAGCGAGTGAGCCCACGTCACCCATAAAGACCTGTGCAGGATAGGTATTGTACCAAAGGAAACCCAGACATGCGGATGCCAGGGTTCCCAAGAATACCGCAAGCTCACCTGCTCCTGCGACGTAGGGGATCGACAAGTATTCCGCGATTTTCGAATGCCCTGCGCAATAGGCCAAAATCAAAAACGTGACGGAAGTCGTCATCGTTGGTCCAACAGCTAGACCATCTAACCCATCGGTCAGGTTCACCGCGTTCGAAGCACCGACGATAACGAAAACAGCGAATGGAATGAAAAGCCAACCCAGCTCAATCGAGAGGTCTTTGAAGAAAGGGAACTTGAGAACTGTGGAGTAGAGTGGATCTTGATAAAGAACCCAAGCTACCCCTAACGAAATCACGATTTGTCCAAGCAACTTGTAACGCCCAGGGAGCCCCTTGGGGTTTTTCTTGATCACCTTCCGATAGTCATCCACGAAACCGATAAATCCGAAAAGCAGGGTCGAAACCAGAGCGAGCCAAACATTCTGATTCGAAAGGTCAGCCCACAGCAGCGTGCTGAGA
>CANMSW010000187.1 GCA_947500275.1 Bacteriovoracaceae bacterium
AAATCGCGCGCGCTCACCAACGCCGCCTTCACAGCGGGGTTTTCAAGAACGGGATCAAGCTTGCCCGAGTAAGCCGCATAGCCGCCACCCGCCGCCAAACCGATCAGAAGAAGGGACACGACAAAACCAGCAGAAACGCTCGCTTTTTTTTCCTTTTTTGCGGGCCCTGGGGGTTGCGCTGTAGCCGCAAGCGGCACACCGGCAGCACCTGCAGACGGGCTCACAACCGGCTCCGCTTTCACGACGACACCCGAGCGAGTCGGCTCAAGGCTCATCGGTTGAGTGGGTCCGGCTTTGCTTTCCATCGGCAACTGAATCGCCGAGGTCCGCTGATCTCCGGGCGGAGGGTTCAAAATCTCGCCGAAGTCCGCAATGCGGGTCACGCTCTCCCAGTCCGCCATGCCATTGCACCAGGCATAGGTCGCACTATCGAGCCCGCCACCCGGCGCAAAGCGCGGGCGCAGCTCGTCGAGAGAGAAAGGTCCCTCTTGTTTACCTGCAAAAAAGACATGCCACTTTTTTTCGTTGAACGAGTCCATGTTCGGTTAACTTCGATTGTAGAGACTTCTGACATTTCTGCCAACCCTCCAGATACTAGGAATCTAGATGAACCCCTCAATCGATTCGAAAATCCCTGCTCCGTCCCCGTCGAGCGCTCCCTTTTCCTGGGCTTGGATATCCATTCCGGATCATCAGGGGGTGGTTCACGTCGGCGGGAGAATAGGCGCTGCACTGGGGCCAGCAGCGGCGTGGCGGATTTTTGGACGCATGAGCGGCCGCTCTCCGGTTCGAGAAACCCTCAGTGGAAACCACACGGCTGGACCCATCAGTGAAAAAATCGAGTCCAATCATCGGGAGGCCCGTGCTTGGGTCAAAAGATTCCAAGAATCCCACTCTCGAACCGTGGTTGTGGGCGGCGGCCACGACTTGGGCTTTCCCCACCTTCAAGGAGTCCAGGACGCCATCCAGACAAAGTTGGGAAGACCGGCCCGAATCGGGTGCATCAACCTGGATGCGCACTTGGATGTGCGAAAGCCAGATCCCGTCATCACGAGCGGCTCTCCTTTTTACCTCGCTTTAGAAGCGGGCGTCCTGCGTGCCGAGGATTTCGTCGAGTTTGGAATCCAGTCCCATTGCAATAGTCGGGCACTTTGGAACTTTATCGAAGACCGCGGCGTAAAAGTCATTCCTATGAATGTTCTCCGAGCCCCGGGTGCCGCCACCGCGCGCTTCGAGGATGAGCTCAAGGCGCTCTCGAATCGTTGCGACGCGATCGTCGTGAGCCTTGATCTCGATTGCATTGAGCAGGCTTCGGCTCCGGGCGTTTCAGCGCCGCAAGCGGAAGGATTCCGGCCCTCTGACATCTTAGAAATGGTCGAATTATCCGGAAAAAGTGACAAAGTCGTCTCGCTCGGGATCTTCGAACTCAACCCTCTTTTCGATCAAGACGACCGAACCGCCCGGATAGCAGCCACCGCTGCTTGGCACTTCGCTGAATCGGCATTGATCGAGGGCCACTAGGCGACGTGCTCACTCTTCGATTCAACCTCGTCCGCGCTTTCAACCTCGTGGGCCGGAATCGACTCGGGAGCCGGGGTCTTCTTCAAAAGGCGCGCTTGCTGAATCAACCGCTCACCTGCGGCTCGCGTGGGCTCTTCCATCGCCCGTGAAAGTTCGAAGACTGGATCCTGTGCCCGTACCGCCAAATCAATATAACCGCTGCAAGGTCGCAGGAACTCTTCGATCCGTCTCGCGCTCTCCTCGCGCCCTTCGGCCTTGGTCCGCATGGTCTGAATCGCAGCCACCAAAACCTCAGCATCCCGGCGGAGCCGTTCACGCGCCTCAAGGACCCGTTCGTCGACTGCCGACGCTTTTTCTGAAAGACGCAAAGCCGAGAGCACCACATTCAGAGCCAATGCTTCTGCCTTGATTGCCGCATTTCCCAGAGCCTTTGCCTCGCGTCCATCGACGGACACCAGCTTCAGAGTTTCCTGCAGCCGTCCGGCAGAACTGTCCAACGATTCGCGGGTTGCTGCGGCGGCCAAAGTAATATCGCGCGCCCCCCGCAACACATCCCGCATCGAATGCCCGAGCTCGCGAAGATTGGAGGTCGCTTCGAGAGACCAAACTTCCATCGCATCGGGAGAAACCCCCCACGCGGCCTGCGGCTTGGACGGCGGCGTCGGTGCCTGGACTTCCCGAATGACTTCCACTTCCTTAATCACTTCACGAATTTCGATTCGCGGGGGAGCGGAATTCTCCGGCTCTTCCCAGTGCCCGCTCCCAGCGGCTGCGAGTTCACGCTCGCGTTCGCGATATCGCCAGGCAAAGTACGCCAGCCCCAGGTGTCCGAGGAAAAACCCGAGGACCCCCAAGTCGGATACCGGGCGTGAGAACGCCCCGAGGAAACCCACTTCGGGTGACTGCACCGTCATCCGAATGGCGCCGCCCTGATCTCCAGGACCAATCCGGCGCAAATATTCAAATTCATCGTCTTGGGGCGTAAATCCCCAAGATTCAGGTCGCGAACCCAACGCCTCGGAGTCCACCCGCGTGATTCGAATCACCCGGGGTTCCACTCCCTGCGACAACTGCAGGATCGTCCATCCTAAGGGATCTTTCTCGCCCTTCGAGCGCGCTGCTAGAAGGAGCCCCTCGGCCTGAGTCGCTACCTGACGCCCCATTCGAAGGGCGTTCTCCTCCCGCCAGTGCCGAGTCCGAACCGACGAGTAAGCCACCATCAATCCGGTCCAAAGCGCTACTGCGCCGACGCCGATTGCGACGAACTTGGGGGGCATTCGAGTGTGTTGAGGTTGACCCACGCTCTCCATCATTCGGCCTATCGGTCGATGGCTTCAGTTGAATAACGGGGAAAATTTTACCGCCCTTTTCGAGTTTCGGCACCCGCGAACACCGGGCCGTTACGCGGGTTCTTTGAACCGAGCGACGTTTCAAGAGGTTCGGCAGATAGATATAGGGCCGCTCCTGCAGCGCACTGTCTAAAGCCTGCTGGTAGAGCTGCTGCAACTGAGTCGCTAGGGCTTCCATCCGCGGCATATCATCTGCGTCTTCCGGCTTGTAACTCGAAAGATCGATCGGCGGCAGGAACCGAATCGACCACTTTGCGGGGAGCGGCAAGAAACTGAGCGGTAGCGGCATAGTGATGCCGCGGTTACCACGTCCCACTCGAATCCGAGCCAGATTGATATGGGTCTCTTCCGCCCCAATCACCAAACACGGTACAATCGGCTTACCGGTCCGCACCGCAAGGCGAACGAACCCCGTGCGGAAGCGTTGCAGCTCATAGGCACGGGTGGTGGGCTTGAAGCTGCCCTCTTCCCCTTCGGGAAAAAGAAGAAGCAACCGGTCCCGTTCCAGAACCTCGAGCGCGTTCGAGTGCGAGGCCTCGACGCAGCCTAAACGCTTCGCGAATTTTTCAAGGAGGGGCACTTTTTCCAGGTGCTTCCAGTAAGTGAGGATGCGGGGCACATGGCCGGTCGTTCGAAGAATTTGATCAGCGACCAGGACCGCGTCGAAACCTGCACAACCCGAATGATTCGGCGAGATCAGAGCGCCCCCTTCGAGATCCCGCAGATGCTCTTCCCCGGAGATGTCGATTCGAAGCCAACGCCTCAGGGCTTCAATGGTCAGTCCTGGAAAAAAACGCAGGACATGACGAGTAGGATCGCCCTGAGTCCCTTGCTCTATCCGCCCGCGGCGTCTTTTTAAGAACCGAGCTGCTCTTTGATGATTCTTCTTTACGATGCGCATGCTCATGACTCCCTATAAATCCATCCCCATTCGTCGCGCTTGAATCCGAGATAAGGGATCGGTAACTTCCGAGAAAGATTTGAGCCCTTGTTGAAGCCGAGAGCGGCCGCCGAACGCTGGGGTTCAATTCAGTGGCATCGACTTTAGCAGGAAGCGTACCGAGTCACTTGAGCTGTCAACTTTCCATCACCGATTGAGTCAGGAGTGATGGCACACTGGAGGCAATTAGTTATGGATCTCATTCTCGCAATCGACCAAGGAACCACCGGCACGACAGCTCTGTTGATGGACACCCATTTGAATCGCGTCGCCGAAGCCTCGATTGATTTCGAGCAGCATTTTCCGAAGCCAGGCTGGGTGGAACACGATCTCGAAGAAATCTGGACGACGGTCCTTCAGTCCATTCGCGAAGTCACGCGTGATATTGATGTGAAACGGATCGCTGCGATTGGGATCACCAATCAGCGCGAAACCCTTTGTTTTTGGGACCGCAAGACGGTCACTCCTCTTGCGCGCGCCTTGGTCTGGCAAGATCGTCGGACTGCGGAGCAGTGCCGGAACTTACGCGAGCGCGGTGTCGAACCTAAATTCCAGGAAGCTACGGGCTTACTCCTTGATCCGTATTTCAGCGGCACCAAAGCGGCCTGGGCGTTGAAAAACCAACCCGCCGTCTCGCAAGCCGCGCGCGAAGGCCGGCTTTGTGCCGGGACGATCGACTCGTACTTGCTTGCACGACTCACCGGCGGCGCGGTTCACGCGACCGAACCTAGCAATGCATCCCGCACTTTGTGTTTTAATTTGCACTCTCGCGCATTCGATCGCGAACTCTGCGACTTGCTCGAAGTCCCTTTAGAAATCTGGCCCGAAGTCCGTCCGTCAGCCGGAATCTTCGGACTCACTCATGATATCCCTGGGCTCCCAGACGGCATCCCGATTTCCGGCATCTTGGGTGACCAACAAGCGGCCCTCATGGGGCAAGCGTGCACCCGCGAAGGCATGGCGAAGTGTACTTACGGCACAGGCGCGTTCATCTTGATGAACACCGGCCGTAAAATCGCGCGCAGTAAACATCGACTCCTGACCACCATTGCGTGGTCCTTGCGCGAGGGCGATGTGAC
>CANMSW010000188.1 GCA_947500275.1 Bacteriovoracaceae bacterium
AGTGGCAGCCGAAGAAGAAGTTGAACGCCCAGACGTAGGCGCGCCCTCGGGTTTGAGTTCGGATTGGACTCGCGCGAGCCGCGACACGTTGGCTTTTGGAAAGCCGAGCGACCCCAGTGAAACGATTGAACTCTCAGGCGTCAATCAGAACAGATATCACTCCTGGGCAGCCTGCCGTCTAGGCGAAACGTCTCAAGAGCCCACTCAAAAAGCAGCGGGCGCTCAGTGACAAACCGCAGTCGATGTTTTAATTTGTAAGCCGACTTGTTCAAAAAACTGCTGAGTAAACGACTGAGGATACAACGACATGAAACTCTCACTTCTCTTGGCCCTCGGGATTGCTTTGATCTCAGGGATTGATTCTCCTTCTGCACAAGCCTCTTGCCCGCTGTCTTTTCCCAAGGCAGGCCTCTGCGCATCGGCAACCTGGGACGCCCAACCTTCCGCCGCGCGTCCAAACGCATTCACTTTGAGATTCTGGAGTGCTTCCCAAGGAACGGACGCAGGCCCCTACCTTTCCCCTTCTCAAGAGCTTTTTGTTCGTCTTTGGATGCCCTCCATGGGACACGGCTCTCGCCCCGTAACCCTCACTCCCGCTCGCGACGCTTCAGGCGCAGCCCTTCCAGGAATTTTCCGAGTCGAGAAAGTCGTCTTCACGATGAGAGGCGACTGGGACGTTCAAGTGCAACTCAAGAACGGTTCACAGGTTCTCGAGCAGTCCGTTTTGCAACTTGAACTGTAATCGTTCTCCGAACGGGTCTCTTTTCGAAGCCCCGTCCACGCTAATGATATCACCCGATCGAGCCTAAATTCATGTTGAATACCCTTTTCTTTATCGTACTGGCCGCGCTCACTGGGATCTATTCCCAAGAAGTGCATGCCGGTGCCTGCTGCGGAGGAGGGCTTTCATCCGCGTCGTTGATCACCGGAGACGAACAGGCACGTGTATCATTAGCCTTCTCGACGAGAGCAGCCCTCGCGGATGCGTCTGAAACAGGAGCTCTCGCTTTCCGTGGCAACGACGGACTCCACGAGGATCAGAACCTTCTTTTGTTCGACGGAAGTCGACTCCTCTCCGATCGACTTCAAGTCGGCGCACACTTTGAAGCCGCTAGTCAGGCCATCCACTTCACTGGCGAACCGCAAGAGCCCTCAACCGGAGTGGGCGATTTCCGAGTCAACGCGGGTTACGAATTTCTTCCCGAATATACCTACTCAGAATGGAAACCGAGAGGGTTCGCTTGGGTTGGACTCGTCCTTCCTACAGGCAAGTCGATTCACGAAACTTTCGAGCCTTCCGAAGCCTTGGGTGAAGGCTTTTTCACTCCCACACTCGGAATCCTCTTTGTAAAACGCTGGGAACGCTGGGACGCCGCTGCATCAGCGGAAGGCCGTCTTTCAATCGGCAGAAAATTCGAGCAGGAGCTTTCTCCCGACTTCACTTCCCTTTCGATTCTCGGCACGCAGCTTGGACTCGGTGGAATTGCCACCGTGGGCTACAGCCCCGGGGCAGGTGACTTCAGGCTCGGCGCTCGCATCGAGCCGTTGTGGCGTTCAGGGCGCACGGTCGACGTTGACGGATTCGAAAGCCAAACGGCCGAACGGAGTATGGTTTCGTTCGGGGCCGACCTCACTTGGATGTTTGGCCCTCAAAGCAGTCTGACTGCGAGTTACACTGACCAAACTTTTTTTGGAGCACGTGGACTCGCTCAAAACTCCGTGCTCTCGAGAACGGTTGGCGTCGCCCTTTCGCACCGCTGGGACCGCTAAAGGGTTCAAGTTGCCACGCTCCTTGCATTTTTCAGCCTGAACCTGAAAACTAGAGGACGCGTGAACACCACCTCAACCGAGCATGTAGAAGCCACTCCCCTTTCAACCGAGCATCCAGGGACGATCCCCCCGTCGATGGACTTTGCCATTCAAGACTCTCCCCTCATGCGGTGGACTCGGTCGGGCTGGCTCACTTTTGCCCCCCCTCCCTTCGAAGATCCAAGCAAACTCATCTATTCGCCTTCTCACCGTGAAAAGCTCGCAAACTTCGCGACCCAATTCAGAAATGGCCGCGAGGCCTATGAAGCGCTGCAGCTTCCGTGGCGAAGGGGGATTCTTTTCGCCGGCCCGGCAGGTCAGGGCAAGACCGCTGCGACCCGAGCCATCGCTCACTTCTTGGGCCCGAATGCGCCACACTGGACGATCCCCGCTCACGAGATCTTGAACGCAAGCACTTGGGAATATGCCCTTTCGGATTGCCTCGACTTATCCGACCATTGGCCTGCACCGAGAGTCATCATTCTGGATGATATCGATACGGTGATTGGAAAAATGGAGCCCTTCGAGTTTTTTTCGATCCTCGATCACGCCCTAGCTCGAAGCGAAGGAAGCATCTGGATTGCCACCACCCGGCATGCAGACCTTCTCCCAAAAACGCAGGCGATCAGACCTGGCCGCTTCGAGCAGGTCCTCCGCTTCGATGGTCCGAATATCGAACTGCGGGAGCAGCTCCTCAGGAACTTGCCTCTCGGAATCCCCGATGAAAACTCCTTCCGGGATCTCCTAGAACTGACGGAAGGGCTTACGTTTGCGCACTTCGAGGAGCTTCGTCAGATCTGTGCAACACTGCTTCTCGAGAACCGTGAATACGAAATGGTCAGTACTGTGCGTGTTTTCTTGCAAGACCAACTCATCACGGGTGACCGTAATGGCAAGCCCTCGGATCTCACACTCGAGACTCGGCAGCGAATCGATCAAGTCGATGCACGAGTATTGAAAGCTGCCCTTGAACTCACGGATGTCCTCACTGGACTCATGGATAAAACACTGGCGGAAGCTTTTGAAAGAAGCCGGGAGACGGGGGAGTCGAATGCTGAAGAGTAAAAAGAGCCTGCCGCTGCTTCTCGTTTTCTTGCTGCAGTTTTCAAGTCTTTCGCAGTCACAGGGAGCTCCCGTCGTAAAACGAAAGGCGGCACCCACTCCGGCTTCGGTCAGTCCGACAGCGAAACCCTCAGCCGCTCCCTCAATCGCTGGCACTCCAAACGCCGAGTCACTCGCTGATCGAATGACCCGAGTCGACCAATTGCTCTTGCAACGATTCGACCCTGAAAAAAGACATGAAGCCACCGACGCACTCCGTAAACTCAATCAAGAGCTCCCCCTCGATCGCGATATCGGTTGGAAGTTTGCAATGGCGACCTACTCCTACGGATTCAACCTCAAAAACGCAGCCAAAGGAGAGAAAGCGAAACTCTTTGAAGAAGGTCGAGATGCAGCTCTGCGCGTCGCTGAAAAATTCCCAGACTGCGCTCCCTGTCACTTTTGGACTGCCATCAATCACGCGCTCTTAGGATCCGAAAAAGGAGTCTTCAGCTCAGCATCCGGGCTCAAAAAAGTGAGGGAACACGCTTACCGCGTTCTTGAACTGGATGCGACTTACGCGCAGGGGGGCGCCCACCGACTCCTTGCTCAAATCGACAAGGCCCTTCCCGGAATTTTAGGAGGAAGTAACTCGCGCGCCCGCAAACATTTCGAGGAAGCCATTCAAATCGCACCCGACGAACCGATGAACTATTACGAGCTGAGTCAGCTTCTGGCCAACGAGTTCGACGCCCCACAAGCTGCACTTGATATAGCTAAAAAAGGCCTTGCAATCGGCCCACTCCCCGCTGACCGAGTCGAAGGGAACGAAACGCTGGATCATTTGAGAATTTGGATCCTCAAGCTCAACGAACAGATTGCTCAAAAGAAATAAGCCGACGGCCGCTGAATCCTTCAGTTCACGCTCCTCACCCTCTAGAGTCGCTTGAATACGCACGAAGAGCTCTCCCCTTACTCAGCGCGAGGCACCCTTCTTGCTGCTGATCCAAGAATTGGCGTCTAAGTGCGCAAGGGAGAAAAAAGATGAAACTGTTTCAAGCCCGACTCTCGATCGCTTCTCTTTTGATCTTGTTACTCAGTCTAACGGGTTCAGCAAATGCGGCGACTCCGACGGCCACCCATAAGGAACTCACTCGAACGGTCGACAATTCTATTCAATGGGCCCAGCACCTAAGAAACGAAGTTTCTAAGGGTGAAAACATGAACAGAACCCATGCGAAGCAGGAAATGACGAGTCTTCAAGAGTCCCTGAATGAGATGTCTCAGGCCTACCTCAGCCTCTCGACGCAGCCTGCCGCCGAAGTATCCGAAGCTCATTTCGTTGCCATCAAGCAGCATCAAACGAAAGCGGAGGCTGCCTTAAGAAAAGTGGAAACGGAGTTTGACCGAACGAACCCTGACTACGGCGCGATGAAAAAGGCGGCGAAAAAAATTGAGACGGAACTCAAAGGTGCCGCAAAAGAGCACAAAGCGGAGCTCAACGAAATAGATATCAAGTAGCCTGTGCCATAGAGGAAGGCCCGTCCGAAAAGTTCACACCCCCTCGATACTTAAACTAGGTTGCCGCTCCCAATATACCAATTCATAAGAATGCGATCTCCTGCTAGCAGGTAAAGCACGTAGAAGAGCTTGGATCAACGCGACCCAGCGATTCCCGCCCTCATAGGGACCCAAAAAGCAAAGTGGCTTGATGCTAACCCTCCCTGGAGCGCCAACCCTCGGAACAAAACATTGAGTGGAGCCCGATCGGGGCTAAGCCCCTCACACATCCTCATTCAGACCGCCCCGCCCCCTCTAATATGGCCCACTGAATCTCGTTTTGATGGTGGTAAATTCGCCCCGGTCTGGGGTAAATTGGGAAAACTATATCAAAATGAAGAGTCCCTCATGTGGGGTAAATTAATCGTAATTGACTGACGAACGAGACCCTAAAGAAAACAGGCTCTTCCGAATCAACAGG
>CANMSW010000189.1 GCA_947500275.1 Bacteriovoracaceae bacterium
ATCGTGAATTTTATTCAAGGCCGCATTCAGGAGTCGAAGAGTCATTTCGACAGTGCAGTTCGAGGGCGTCTCACGCATCACACTCAAGGAGTGGTTCATCTTTTTTTGGGGCGGTGTTTGGATCTTGAGGGGCAGCGAGAACGGGCTTTGGAGGCTTATCAGCAAGCATTGAGTGCGGGCGGAGTCGAACCGCGGCTCAAAAAAGCACTCCAGGATGGAGTGAAGAAGCCCTACCGTGATCAGCGGCGTAGCTCGCTTCACTTGGATCTCCAGTTTCCAGACGCCTTCGCTTATTGAGCGTTTTTTTGTCCAACGAGGTACGTGACCCCGTTCGGCGAGGAGTCCGCAGGCGTGCTCGCACGATGAGGAAATCGAGCTGGGAGATAGATCCGGTCCCCGGGCTGGAGGCGAATCGTTTGTGAGGGTGCGTCGGTGAGCGCGATATCGAGTACTCCCTCGAGGACCCACAGACACTCGTCCTGTTCGTGCCTGTGGCGAGGATAAACGACTCCGGGAACGTCGTGCCAACGGAAGCTTTCGTAGCCTTCTTGGTGAAGGCGCGCTTCTGCCTCAACTTCAGAGAGCGGCTGGTTCTTCTCAGCGCGAAGGACTCGAATCCCGTGGGCGAGGTGATCAGCAGCCGGGTCCGACCCTTCGGTTTTCTGTGAGTCTGGATCAGAAGGCTTTTTCATAGAAGAGTGGGCCTTCCGGTATTCCTAAATCCGATTTTAGCGCCGAGGTGCAGTCGGATGGCGGAAAGTTTCGATCGTCGTTGGACGCTTTCCCCACAGTTCGCGCGAAAATTCGCGAACCTGATTGAGGTATTCAAAAAGCTGAGGCTGCCAGCCTTCACGACCTTCAAACGTCTCATGCTCCATACGCTCGGTGTCGAGATGAAGCTGAGTGAGAGCGGTCGAAAGCCCGTCGGTCTCGATGATCTTGAGGTACTTCTCGCGATCCAATTGGTAAGGATTTTCGGTCTGGACGGTGTTTTTCACAGGTGCGTTCTCTTGGCTCATAAGTTGGCCCTAAGGCTAACACGATCTGTCTGAAAAAAAAAAGGACCCTCCCTGTGCTCGGACAAGGAGGGTCGGCTGGGTCTAGACTCCCTCGCAGGGAATTATTCCATCTTTTCTATTTGCGTCACGTCGATCATGTTTTCGGCTTCGTTCGTGGTCATTCCGGCGTTTGTGGTCGTGTTGCTCGCCACCGTCCGCGTTTTCGTACCAGAGGCGGAGTTTCCAGTGACCCGGACCCTGAGAACGCCCTCGTTCATGAGGTTTTCGGCAAGGTCGGCATTTCTGAGTACGTACTGCTTCCCTGTGTTGAATTCATTGAGCGTAATTCGGGCACAGCCCTCAGAATTCCGATTTTTGCCGGTTGTGACTTTTGTACATCCAAGAGTTCCCGCGACCTGAATGGCAGTATTCTTCCGCTTGGCCTCATCATTCCGTTCCTCCTGAATGGCTCGAATGCGATTTGCTACCTCCGTCTCGCCCCCTACCGAAGCATGGGAGGAACCTGGGCTTAAGAAGAGAAACAGGAGAGCAATTGCGCCACCAATCAGGATGAGGCTTTCCCCTAAAAACTGTTTCTGTTCGCGGGTGAAGAGGGGTTGGCTCGACTTGGGGACGCTCGCTAGCCGGCGAGCTTCACTGGCTTGACGTAGGTCAGCTCCCAATAGGGTAGGCGCAAAGTTTTTTTGGTTCGACTTCAGATTCTTGATTTGGTTTTCCATGTTTGCTCTCCTCCGTGAGTCCAATTTGGATACGGTTTCGCCCTGCATTAATGAATTCATTTCGTCTGGGTCTGAATGAGATCCATCTCCTTCAGTTCATCCAAACGAGGGGCTACTTGATAAACGATTGATGAATAGGCCGAGATCTCAAGGTGATCGGTTAGGGTCGCCAACTCGTGACGAGTAAGCAAAGTCCGGCTTGGGCCGGGTGGCCCTGAATTGAGTAGTGAACGAAGCCGTCGACTAACCGCTCTGAGACTGTGTGATGTGGGTTCGATTGGAGGCGGGTCATTCTTAGAGTCCTCCTTCTGACTCTTTTAGCCTAAAGAAAGCCGAGATTGACTGTCAATCCCCGAAAATGAGTTTCAGCTGACTTCTTGAAAAGGGAGATCGAGGTGCTGAGGGGGTTTTGACGGAACTCAGAATTCGAGGCATGCTGATTCTTACCTATGCACGATGAACACGCCTTGAATGTGGCCCAGTTAGTTGGGTTCCGAGCAGCTGTTGAAAGTGGCAACTGGGAAGGGGTGGAGCAAATGCTCCCTCAGATACTGGTTTGGGCTGAGGCTCACGGTCACAGAACCCTTTGCTTTCAGGCTCAAGGACTTTTGGCAGATTCGCAGCGGCGACGGAGCGAGTCTTGGATGGGGACGGAGTCCCATCCTTGGGAGGAAGGGCGCGGCTTGAGTCTTTTGGACGAGCTCTTGCGTCAGCTTTCGCATGCTGAGTGGATACATGAGTCGGAAGATCATCATGAAGGGCTGCATCGCGAAGTCTCGTTCGCTCCTGAACGCGAATCCGATGGAGAGCTCGTTTTTGACATGGATCTTGAGCACGAAAGCACTCGTGTAGTGAGTTTTTAAAAATTTTTGCGCGTTCGGACCAACTCAGGGCTGGATGAAACAGAAGTTTTGCTTTAGGTTGCGTTCAGTACCGACGAGCGGCAACCTCGTCAGTCTAAGTTTCGGGGCATAGCGCAGCCTGGCTAGCGCATCTGCTTTGGGAGCAGAGGGTCGCAGGTTCGAATCCTGCTGCCCCGACCACTAAAAAAAAACGCCGCAGCACCTTTTGGGTTCTGCGGCGTTTTTAGTTTTTACAGTAGCGACGGTCGAAGAGCCGGTTCGGCGCTCTCGGATTATCGGTCACCAACGGAGTACATCGGCTTGCACAGCGTCTAGGACCACCTGGTGCGCCGATTTTGCGCGGTAAGGTTTTCGTCTTCCAAGGGCCGCTTCTTTTGCGAGGGCTTGAGAAAACTCACTCTTCACTTGGTTGTAGTGAATCAAGGCATCGCCGCGTTGTCCTTCGATGTCTGAAATCCGCCCCAGAAAGAGGTGAAGGACGCTCTGCTGATAGAGATCCGGCTGGAGTTGGAGGGCACGCTCAAGTTGGATGTGGGCCCTTAGGAAATCCTCACCCTGGAAAAGTGAGAGTCCAGCCATGAGGGGGTACAGGGCTTCAGTGGGCTCCTGGTCTCCGGCCTGAATATAAAGTTTTGCCGCTTCCAGGAATTGGCTTTCCTCCGTGGAGATTGCTGCGGCTTGCCGGAATAGCGCATGAGCGCGAACTCGTGCTTTGGAGGAAACCATGGAGGGCTCACGGATCGCATAAGTGGGCGGCGACATCGAGGTTCGGAAGAGTGGGAAGCTGATATACTTTCCTTGAACGGGTTTGGCGAACGGCTCTTCCGCGGGTGGCGTTGCAATCCAGACTTGATTTCTTGCCGGTTCGAAGACGACGCTTTGGATATTGTTCATCTTGCTGATGATCCCGTGGGAGGTCGGCATAGAAGAATTCCCTTGATCGTCGAACGCCTCGAAGCTTGAAATCGCGTCGATGGCTGAGCCCAAGTCAAACTTCCCGGTTGTCCCCTGAAGTCGGCGCTGCGAAAGGTTTTGGAGTGCCCGCAAGCGCAGGCGGGTGTCTTCCGCGTAACGATAATTCACCGAGAACTCATCCTTTCTCAGTTCCGGTGCAATCACGTGGTTTGTGGCCAGCATGAGACCTTGGGGCGCAGTGGGGCGACTGGTGCGGGAGTCTTCGACGACAAAGGTTCCTTTCGTGGAAACCTCGATTAGGAGTGCGCGATCTTCAAGGGCGCTCGATAGAAGAATTCGCCACGAGCCTGAGTGCTTCATGCGGCTCAGGAGTGCGACTGCTTCCTGGAGAGAATGCGCTTCGCGGATCACGCGCTCATTGGCGGAAAGAATCGGAGTTCCCGTGAGAGAGACCTGATCGACCATCGCTTGGTGGAGGGTCAAGATAATCCCGCTTTGGTTCATGGCCGTGATGCCGGCTTGATGTAACCCCAGGGCACCGATACTGATATAGTCTTGGGCCTCTGGCTCGCTCGGGTGATATCGGATGAGCGTCGTCGCTCGGTCGAAAATCCCGTAGCCTTCGTAATCGAGGTTTCGGGCGTGCAGGAGGCCATCGGTTGAGCGCTCAGAAGTCGCAATCAAGCTCGAACATCCCCAGTCAGGGACGATAGGAAAGGTTCCGAAAAATCCCTTCTTAATTTGATTACTGCCAAACAGGGTAGCCGTGAGCCATTGGCCCGCATCCGGGAGAATCCAGCCATTATAAAGACGTCGAGGAGGAAGATTCACACCTTCTGCGAAGGCATCGAGCGCGCGTGCGTCCTCCCGGGGGATCGCGTTTCTCAAGGGTTCTTCGATGACCAGGTCGATGGCCGATTGAAACGGGAGCGCCAGGGCAGGGAAGTCTCGGATAATATAAGTCTGCGCGATCGAATGCCGTATTTTATCTGAGAAGTAAGGAAGGGCAGTCTGCTCGATTTTGTCACGAATCAGCTCACCGTGGCGCTTCGCCATTTCTTCCCGTGTGCCGTAAAGATCCATGACCCAGACGCCTTGAATTCGCTCTAGCCGGGAACCTTGGGTTTCTATTGTGCTTGCGACCCCGGTGGAAAAATCACTGAAGCAGAGAGAGAACAGAAGAAAGGTCGCGGCCTTACTTTTAACGATATTGAGTCGAATCGCGTCCATGCGAAGGGCTCCTGAGGGTTAGGGCTGATGTTCTGTAAAGAGTCTATGAAAATCCTGCGGTAAGTCGAGCCAAGGTTTATCTC
>CANMSW010000190.1 GCA_947500275.1 Bacteriovoracaceae bacterium
AAGCCCCAAAGGTCCTCACAGATGGCAATCCCGACGGGGATCCCATCGCAATCCCAAAGCCGAATTTCACGCGCGGGCTCAAAGTACCGCGCTTCATCAAAAACATCATAAGTGGGAAGGAGAGACTTGGCCTGGCGGAAGACTTCCCGCCCCCCCTGGAGAACCGAAACTACATTTTGAGCAGCTCGCCCTACCTCGCCAGGGGTCCGAGCCACGTGCCCCACGATCAGAGCACATGGTTTGCCGCGGGTGAGTTCGACGAGGTTCTGCAGCACCTCCTCACATCGCGTGATCATTTCGGCCCGATCCAAGAGATCGTTTGGAGGATAACCGCAAATGGCCAGCTCGGGCGTCAAAAGCAAACGGGCCTGCAGGTCGCAGGCCCGTTCGTAGGCTTTTCGAATCTTCGAAAAATTGGCCGAAAACGCACCGACCACCGGATCGATCTGAGCGAGAGCGATTCTCAAGGGATGGGATTTCGAGTTCACTTCGAAAAACCTCCAATTGAAAAGCGGGCCGAGGGCCAAATTCACCTCGGTCTCAGACCTTTTCGGTAAGTTTAGTAGCGCTTCTGAACTTCAGCTTTGTCGAAGAAATAAGCAATTTCGCGTTCAGCGGAAGCCGGGCTGTCCGAACCGTGAACCGCGTTTGCTTCGATGCTATCAGCAAAGTCTTTGCGGAGGGTACCAGGAGCCGCTTTCGCAGGATCGGTAGCGCCCATGATCTCGCGGTTCAAAGACACTGCGTTCTCACCTTCGAGAACCATCAAAAGCACCGGACCACTGGTCATGAAAGAAACCAAGCTCCCGAAGAAAGGGCGCTCTTTGTGCTCGATATAGAAGCCTTCAGCTTTCTCTTTCGAGAGGCGGGTGAACTTTGCAGCAGCAATACGAAGACCACGCTTTTCGAAGCGGGTCATGATTTCGCCCATTACGTTCTTTTGAACAGCGTTCGGCTTAATGATCGAGAAAGTACGTTCGAGTGCCATGAAAATCTCCTGTGTAAAAATTTTTGAATATTCGACTTTTCGAATTTTCGAGATTCCGGAGGGTTAACCGAAAAAACAGATCGGGGGAAGCAGTTTTCCCGCTCCCCCCCCGACCCAAACCCTCAGTGACGAGTTAACGCAAAGCAGATTGAAGGGTTGTTCCCAGGTCAGCCGGACTTCGAGCGATTTTAACGCCCGCAGCCTGAAGCGCCTGAAACTTCTCCTCCGCCGTGCCTTTCCCGCCGGAAATGATGGCACCTGCATGCCCCATTCGCTTACCTTCTGGAGCCGTAGCACCGCCGATAAACCCAGCGACCGGTTTCTTGAACTCGCGGCGAATGTAGTCGGCAGCTTCTTCTTCCGCTGTTCCGCCAATCTCACCGATTAAGATCACTCCGTGCGTTTCAGAGTCCTTATTGAAGGCCTCGAGAACATCAATGAAGTTCGTTCCATTGATCGGATCGCCACCGATGCCGACACAAGTGCTCTGACCGATGCCTAATTGCGTGAGCTGATGAACCGCTTCATAGGTCAGCGTGCCAGAACGAGATACCACGCCGATATTCCCGGTTTTGTGGATATGCCCTGGCATGATCCCGATTTTACACTGCCCTGGCGTGATAATCCCAGGACAGTTCGGCCCAATAAGACGGGACTTCGTGGACTTCAATGCGCGCTTTACTGCGAGCATATCCCGAACGGGAATCCCCTCAGTGATACATGTGATCAAAGCAATGCCAGCATCAGCCGCTTCCAGAATCGCATCAGCAGCCCCTGCTGGAGGCACGAAAATCATCGTCGCGTTCGCGCCGGTTTTCTCAACGGCTTCAGCGACCGTATCAAAAACGGAGAACCCCTCGTGAACCTGTCCGCCGCGGCCTGGAGTGACTCCACCCACTACGTTGGTTCCGTAATCACGGCAGCCTTTCGCATGGAAAGTGCCCTGTGAGCCGGTGATCCCTTGAACTAAAAGCTTCGTATTCCGATCAACCCAGATCGCCATGGATCAGGCTCCTTTCGCCGCAGCGACGACTTTTTTCGCTGCATCCGTCAATCCATCCGCCGGAATAATTTTCAGGCCAGAGGTTGCAAGTAACTCTTTCCCTTTTTCGACGTTCGTCCCTTCAAGGCGAACCACGAGAGGTACTTTCAGACCCAATTCCCGGGCTGCAGCAATCACACCTTCAGCAATGACATCACACTTCATGATGCCGCCGAAGATATTGACCAAGATGGCCTTCACGGCAGGGTCCTTCAGGATAATCCGAAAAGCGTGTGCAACTTTTTCTTTGGTTGCGCCACCGCCCACGTCCAAGAAGTTAGCGGGCTCACCCCCATGAAGCTTGATGATATCCATCGTTGCCATCGCCAGGCCTGCGCCATTGACGAGACAACCAATGTTTCCTTCCAAGGCGATGTAGGCGAGTTCGTACTTCGACGCCTCAACATCTTGGGCGTTCTCTTCTTGGAGATCGCGCATGGCCACCACATCGGCGTGCCGGAAAAGCGCATTATCGTCGAAGTTGAATTTGCCATCCAGCGCCGTGAGATGACCCTGCTTCGTGAGAATCATCGGATTGATTTCAACCAGCGAGCAGTCCATGTCCACGAAGCACTTGTAGACGCCGCTAAAAAATGCCACCGCCTCTTTGGTTTGCTCAGTCGTCAGACCCAACGCTTTTGCAAGCTTACGGCCGTGGTGCGGCATATAGCCCGTCGTTGGATCGATCGCGACCTTGATGATCTTTTCAGGGTGGGTCGCCGCAACTTCCTCGATTTCCATGCCCCCTTCGGTCGAAGCCATCATCACCACTTGGGAGACGGCACGATCGATCACTACGCCCAGGTAAAACTCCTTGGCGATGTCCGAACCTTCTTCAATCCACAGCTTGTGAACGACTTTACCTTCAGGTCCAGTCTGAGGAGTCACGAGGGTTTTGCCCATGATCTCTTTTGCAGCGGTCTTGACGGAGGTGAGGTCTTTGCAAACTTTCACTCCACCGGCTTTTCCTCTGCCGCCTGCGTGAATCTGGGCTTTGACCACCCAAACTCCATTCCCACGTTCTTTCGCAAGATCCTGGGCTGCTTTCTCAGCACGGACTTCTACATCCGCACCTTCTTCAACGAGACGCCCCTCAGGGACGCGAACATTGAAGCGCTTCAGGATCGATTTTGCCTGATACTCATGAATATTCATTTAGTTCCTCGATTTTCAGGATGGGTGCGAAAGATCAGCCGAGCATCGGCTGAACTGCGTCGCGCTCTTCCTGGATTTCTTTCAAAGTAAGATTGAATTTTTCTTGGGTGAACGCATCGAGATCGAGGCCTTTCACAATCTGCCACTTTCCGCCCTCGGTGGTGCACGGGAATCCGAAGATTAGCCCTGCAGGAACCCCATATGAGCCGTCCGAAAGGACCCCCATGGTGGTCCACTCCCCTTTTGATCCGAGCCACCAATCGTGCATGTGATCGATTGCAGCGTTTGCAGCACTGGCAGCCGAAGAAAGACCACGTGCAGCGATGATCGCTGCCCCGCGCTTACCGACGGTCGGCATGAATGTTTCACGCGTCCAAGTATCGTCGTTGACCAAGCCTTTGACCGCATCACCATTGCTGGTTGCGAAGCGGAAATCAGGCACCATCGTCGGGCTGTGATTTCCCCAAACCGTGAGCTTTTTGAAGGAATCAACAGGACGCTTTGTTCTCGTAGACAACTGGGAAAGCGCGCGATTGTGGTCCAATCGAAGCATGGCTGTGAAGTTTTCGGCCTTAACGCGCCCATGCTTCAAAGCCGCAGTTTTTGCGATATAGGCGTTCGTGTTGCATGGATTCCCCACGACGAGTACTTTCACATCGGGGCTCGCATGCTTTCCGAGCGCATCTCCCTGCGCGACGAAAATTTTTGCGTTCTCTTGAAGCAGGTCTTTTCTTTCCATGCCTGGGCCGCGAGGCTTCGCGCCCACTAACAAGGCAACATCCACATCCTTGAATGCAACGTTTGCATCATCCGATGCGACCATTCCCTTGAGCAATGGGAAGGCGCAGTCGTCGAGTTCCATCATCACGCCTTCAAGAGCTTTCTGAGCTTGAGGCAGCTCGAGCATATGAAGGATCACAGGTTGATCTTTTCCCAGCATTTCGCCTGAAGCGATGCGGAAAAGAAGAGCATATCCAATTTGGCCGGCAGCGCCGGTGACTGCTACGCGAACGGGATTCTTTTGTGCCATGGTGATTACCCCTTAAGAAGTGCGAGATCAAAAAAGGAGGAAGGGCCCCCGACGATCGAGACCCCTTCCACTTTGGTTTTTTACATGTGTGAGACGACTGCTTCGGCGAACTCGGAGCATTTAACTTCTTTGACGCCCTCGACCCCATCCTGCTTCATCAATCGTGCGAAATCGTAGGTCACGGTCTTAGCCGTAATGGCCCCATCCATACCTTTGATGAGCAAGTCGGCCGCTTCCGTCCAACCTAAGAACCGGAGCATCATTTCGCCTGAAAGCGCGACAGACCCTGGATTTACTTTATCGAGGTTAGCGTACTTCGGAGCGGTTCCATGAGTCGCTTCAAAAACAGCGTGACCAGTCAGGTAGTTGATATTACCACCGGGTGCGATCCCAATTCCGCCCACTTGGGCAGCGAGAGCATCCGAAAGGTAATCACCATTCAAGTTCAATGTCGCGATGACATCGAACTCTTCAGGACGGGTCAGTACTTGCTGCAAAGTAATATCGGCAATGGCGTCCTTGATGAGAATTTTACCTGCGGCGAGCGCCGACTTTTGCTCAGCATTCGCAGCCTCTTCACCTTGGGCAGCCTTCGTTTTTTCCCACTG
>CANMSW010000191.1 GCA_947500275.1 Bacteriovoracaceae bacterium
AGTTGGGTCGAGGCCGCGCACGCGGGCCAGGACCAAGACTCGGTCGATCAAGAGTACGACTTTTCGTGGCTCGATCCGGACAAGAAAGTACACGTCCTGCAAAACCGCAGGTATCGGAAGGCACTCCATCCCATGCTTTCGTTCCTCGGTGGGCCGGTAGCTAACGATCCGTTCCGGAGTTCTTATATCCTTCAACCTCGACTGACGTTCAATTTGAGCGAACAGTTTGCGATCGAAGGGTTCTATTCAATCTATTTGAACTCTACGAATACGTTTTTTGATGCCTTGTCGCAGACTTCTCCGAACGCGCTGCCCACCATGCGAGAGTCTCGTTCAAGCTATGGTGGCTTACTTCAGTGGTCGCCCTGGTATGCGAAGATTAACGTTTTCAATTCGATTCTCTACTTTGATTGGAACTTTGGCGTCGGTGCTGGCGTGCTGAATACTGCACTCGATTTGCGCTCAAGCACTTCCGTTCCTGCGTCTTACGAGGACGAAACGAATCTCGGAATCCTTGTTTCTACCGGTCATCAATATCACTTGAACGAGTGGCTGAAGGTTCGCCTGGATTTAACGACGACCTTCTTCAATACGACGATCACCCGGGGCGGCACCGAGAAGGACTGGTTTACCGATACGGCATTCACTCTGGGAGTGGGGGTGCAGCTGTGATGGGGGTGGGAATTCGCGCTCGGCGTTGGGTCCCGCTCACTTGGATGGCTCTTTTGGTGAGCACGTCGTCGTTCGCCCAGGAGAAAGCTTCAGACCTTCTTTTGGAGGCTCAGAACCAGTATCGGGCGGGACAGTACTTCTCAGCCGCCCGTTTTGCCTTTGAGGCCCAGGAGCGCGATCGTGCTTACGAGGGGCAGGCTTACTCCTGGATCACTTCTTCGTTGATGCGAGCTGGGATGCCTCAGTCGGCTTCGTATTTTTTCATTCGGACTCTTCAGGCGGGGGATAAAACAGCGATCCGCCGCATTCTTCCTTTTACTCAAGAGCTTTTGGTGCGCGTCGGGCCGGATCTTCCCCGCAAATACCTGATTCGTCACACCACGTATGAGGATTATGATCGCACGAACCGAAGTGCGTACCTTTTTGCGTTGGCCAAGGACGCCATCCTGCTTGGGAATGCGGATCGTGCGATCGGCTATATCGATGGGATGGATCAAGCGAGTCCGCTCTTTCCTTACGGTCTTCAGTTGAGAGCGGCCGCCGCGGCCCAAATGGGGAAAGGTGCCCAAGCGCTCAAGGATTTCAGGGCTTGTGTGGATACGGCAGGCGCGATTCAGGGGTTGGACGCAAAAACCTCTTCTGCCGAAGCGCGGGATTTAGCAGCCCGATGCCAAGCCGGAGTGGCCCGTACCCTTTATGAGCTTGGAAAGTTCGAGGACGCGGATCGGGAGTATGATCGCATCTCGAAGGCAAGTTTTGTGTGGCCCGATATTCTCTTTGAGCAATCGTGGAACGCCTATGCCCGCGGCGAGTTCAATCGGACGCTGGGGCGCTTAGTTTCCTATAAGAGTCCGGCCCTGCGCTTCGTCTGGAACAGCGAAGTGGACGTGTTGCGCGCCCAAACCTATTTGGCGCTTTGCCTGTATGAAGATGCGGATCAAGCGTTGGGCGAGTTCGAGAAGCGCTATGTCGGGGTTGCTCGGCAAGTGAAGGAATTGGTCGAGGGGCCCGAGGGCGGGAACCTGACGCGCTTCTATCAATTGGGAAAAGCGGCCCTCGCGGATCGTTTAGATACCTCAAAAGAAATTCATCGGTTAGCGAACCGGTTCGTGCGTGGCCCTTATTTTCAGGCTCTGGTCCGATCTGAGCAAGACCTCGAGCGCGAACGGATGGTGATTCGTTCATTTGGTGGGGCAAGTTCCTCAAATAAGCAGGGTTTGCCTGGTTTTCTTCAAGAAGTGATTGCTTGGCGCTCGGGCGCTATCGCGAAGCTGGGTGGAGCCTTCGTGCGGAACAGTCTCCTGGATCACCATGATATTTTGATCTCCGACTTCGAGAAAATGTCGTTCATTCGAATTGAAGTGCTGGACCGCTTACGATCGGTGCTCCTGAAGCCAAAATTGGGTGCCGGAGATCGGGTGAGGGGCGTGGTTCCGACTTCGCGACGTGACGACCAATATTGGTGGTCGTTCAACGGAGAATTTTGGACGGACGAGCTTGGCGATTATGTGTTCGGGCTCGAGTCTCAATGTAAAGTAGGTCTAGATACATCAGCGGTCGGCGGGGGCGAAGGGTGATATGTTGAATCGAAACCTAGCGGTGGCGAGTCTCCTGGTTCTTCTTCAGGCGACTTCTCTGACTCTCGCTAACCCGGCATTAGCAGGGAGCTACACTCGCAAAGAATTGGTTTCTCAGCAGAACCCTACCGAAGCGCGGGTTCGCGATCTTCGGGACGCCCAGGTCCAACAGATCCGAACCACGCTGGGGCGACGCAATCCCTCCAATCGTCGGGCGGATCTTTATTTAAGATTAGCCGAACTCTACCTCGAAGCTTACCGAGCGGATTTTATCCTTGAAGGTCGCGTTCACGAGAAGAATTTAGAGAGCGCAAAGGCTGCTCCAAAAACCTTGCAGCGGGATTTCTCGAAGTCGAGTCTCCGTGCCGCGATTGATGCGTGTTCCCGTATTCTGGAGCTCAATCTCCGCTACGAAAAAATGGATCAAGTGCTCTACTTCCTTGGGTACGCCTATTCGGAGCTGGACGAGAAAAGTCGGGCCGAAACCTATTTTCATAAATTGGCGAAGGAATATCCGCGAAGCCCCATGGCTCAGGATGCTTATCGGGAGATCGGCGAGACCGCATTCGAGGATCGTCGCTGGCACGACGCGCTTGATGCCTTTGAAAGCTCGCTCAAATCAGACCGGAAGCGCGAAAGTGCAGCGCGTGTGCTCCATCGGATGGCCTGGTCGCATTATCGGTTGAAGCAGTACGATCGCGCAGTCGCGACGATGAAAGAAAGTGTGCAAGTGGCATCGACCTATGGCGAGTCGCTGCTCTCGATTCGCGATGAAGCCCTTCGCGATATGGCCATCTTCATGACCGAAACCGGTCGCGTGGAAGAGGCGATTTCCTACTTTCAGTCCGTTTCGGGCGATCGTTCTTTCTATCCGGCCACGCTCGAAAAGTTGGGGCGCCAGTACGAGCGGAATGTCGAAATGGTGAAAGCCATTCAAGTCTACGAGTCCTTGCTGAAAACGAATCCTGAGGATGAGGCGACGCTTCGCGTGCGCGCGAAGCTCGTCGAGCTCGATCTGCGAAATAATAAGCCTGCGGTGGCTGCGGGGCGCGTGCGAGATGCTCGGCTTGATTCAAGGGTTTTTAAGGACAAGGGTTCGCAGGAAACTCGCGCCGCTCTTCAAAATCTGCGAGCCCAGATTCGTCGGACTGCAACCGAATCCCATGAGCGCTATCGGAAGAAAGGGAATGTTCAGGATCTAGCGACCGCTGAGATCTTCTATGAAACCTACCTGAATCCGCTCCTCGAAGCTTGGGATCCTAGACGCGAGATTCCTGAAATTCGGATGTATTTGGCGGAAATTAAGCGCGAACAAGGGAAAGTGAAGGAAGCGTCCGAGCTTTATCGCAAAGTGATCGACTCGGAAGACCCGCGCTACTCAAAAGAAGCGGGCGCACTCTGGACAGCAAGCCTCGCGGACGCGATTCGGCGGGATTCCAAATCCGTTCCTGCGGGAAATGGGTCGCGGCTTGATCCCTCGCCGATGGAGTTAGAGTTCGTGGAAGCTGCCGATGCGATGCAGGACAATTTGGGAAGCACGCAAGAAGGACGGGAAGCGGCCCTGAAAGCGGCGCAAGTTTTAGGTGGCTACACCAACACAAAGCGCGACGCGAAAAAACGAGCGGCTCGAATGGTCGAAAAAAATCCGCGCTCCTCTCAAGGGCAGACTGCAGCGCGCCTCTGGCTCCAGTTGGTATCAGACGAGCTTCCCACTGACTTGGCAAAGATCGAAGACTCGAAGGCTGCATCTGAGCTTCAGGACGTCATGGGTGACTTGCGTAAGAACAAGGACTTGATGGCCGAAGATAAGTCCAAGGGCGGAAAGCTTGCGGATTCGATTGCGCAATTGGAGTCCCGCTTGAAAGCCGGCTCCATTGCAGAACGCGAGCGGAGTCATGAGTACGACGACGCGGCTCGCGGTTACGAAGAGTTTGCTCGGGCTTCGAAGGATGGCTCTACGGCAGAGAAAGCCTGGGCGAGCGCCTTTGATAATTGGGTGCGTGCGAAGAGCTTGGTCGATTCAGATCGTGTGCTGACCGAGTGGGCTCGCCGTCACCCGAAGAGTGTGAAGCCGCTTGATGCCGGACGTTTTCTTGCCACGCAGGCTTTGATCGATGGAGATTTGAAGCGCACGATCGATGGGTTCGAGCGAGTCGCATCGCTTGATGCCTCGGGCGCTGCGGAGGCTTGGAATACTGCCGCGCGCGTGGCGGAGGCCTCAGGCGAATCAGCGCGCGCGATCACCTTGTGGGAACGCGTTCTGAGTTCTAGCTCGGCACCTTCGTCGCTGAAAGCGACCGTCGGGCTCTCACTCGGCCAGCTTCATGCTCGCGAGGGGCGCGAACCCGAGGCTGCGCAAGCTTTTCGGCGGGGGATGGGTGATACAAGTTCGACGACGGTCGAGGCACTGGAGTGTCGGCTCGCATTGGGTAATCTCTATCAGCGGAGTCGGGATCTTCCCAAAGCTCGCTCCGAGTTTGAAGCATTGGCGGCTTTGAAAGGAATTGGCCCCTATCGGGCGGCTGCGCTTTTTGCGATTGCGCGAATGGATTTAGATCAGCTGGGAGC
>CANMSW010000192.1 GCA_947500275.1 Bacteriovoracaceae bacterium
CAGCGCGCTACCGCAAGCAAGGACCCAGCCGGCTATCTTGCGAGCACCCAAGAGGACTCGGCCCCTCGCTCAGGAACAGAATATCGAAGTCCTTCCTGAATATGCGATTCTAATCGAGTTGTGAGGCAGTTGCCGAGCACTGCCAGGCCATTCTTCCGGGAATCAAAAAAAGATATCCAAGATGATTACTGCGCCGTGCATGCTGATGAGACGCCGTGGCGGATCTTATACAACAGTACGCTCGGGCAAATGTGGGTGATGAGTAATCGGCTGGGGAGTTACTACTAGTTTGAACTGACTCGCTCCGGCAAGGTGGCGGAAGAGATCCCAAAGAGTACCTCAAGTACTTGATCACCGAGCGCTGGCACAACCGCGAGCCGCTGACTCCCAAGCTTTATGCCGACCAAAAAATCGGCGTGAACACCAAGATCAAGTGGCCATCACGCTCCGAGTGGCTGATTCCCTGATTTCGAAAATCGAAAGTTTTAGGATTTCAAGACACTCTTAATGCCCGGCGTACACTTAAATTCGATTTGAGCCGCACCTTTCTGCATGACCCGAGCCCGGCCGGCATTTTTTTCGATTCAATCGAAAAAATTTGATGCTAATCTGAGCGCATGTGGTTCCAACGTGAAATCAGCGATCAGCTGAAACAAGCCGCCCAAACACGACCGGCACTCGTCCTTACTGGGCCGCGTCAAGTGGGAAAGAGCAGCCTGCTTCGCGCCCTCTTTCCGCAACACCGTTACGTCACGCTCGACTCCATCCCCGAAGCCAGCCTGGCTGAGCAAAACCCCAAGGCATTTCTGGAGTCCCATCCCGCCCCTCTCATCATCGACGAAATTCAGTATGCTCCCGGACTCCTGCGCCACCTCAAAGTGGCCATCGACGAGGATCGTAAGCAGTACGGCCGCTACCTGCTCAGTGGCTCGCAAAGCTTCGAGCTGATGCGGGGAGTTTCCGAAAGCCTTGCGGGCCGCGTGGCCGTTTTCCAACTCGAGGGGCTCACTCGCTCGGAATTGAGGTCCGCGCCCTCGACTCCCGGAGTCTGGGAACAGATCTGGAAGGGGGGCTTCCCCGAGCTTTGGGCCTCCCCCAAAATCTCAGTTCCGTCTTTTCATCAGTCTTACATCGCCACCTACCTCGAACGCGACGTGCGAAACCTCCTCAAGGTGGGGAACCTCCGGGACTTCGACCGCTTCATCCGCGCCTGCGCTCTTCGCTCCGCGCAGATCCTCAACAAGTCGGACCTCGCCCGGGATGTGGGCATCAGCCCCAGCACAGCGGGCGAGTGGCTCTCGGTCCTCGAGGCGTCCCGCCAGGTTTTCCTGCTCGAGCCCTGGTTCTCGAACAAGACCAAGTCGTTGATCAAGAGTCCCAAACTGTACTTCGGTGACACCGGACTGCTCTGTTCGCTTCTGCGAATCACTGCGCCCGAACGGATTCGCGAGCACGTCCATGCCGGCGCCATCTGGGAAACCCACGTTTTCTCGGAGCTTCGAAGAACGCTGGCCAACCGTGCTGAGGCCGGACGGCTGAATTTCTGGTCGGACCGTCGGCGCGAGGTTGACTTCGTCTTCGAGAAGGACGGCAGCATTCACGCCTGGGATGCCAAACTGCATGAGCTTCCTGCCGACTCGGACACGGCCCAGCTTCGGCATTTTCGCGAGGTTCTGCCCCGGGCCGCCCGCGAGTCCACGGTTCTCGGCCTGATCACTCCGTCGGAGAAATCGTTTCCGCTTTCGTCGGGGATCGAGGTGCTCGGCTCTGATCTTGCGTGGATCTGAGGGGCGAGTTCATCGCTCGGGAGAGTCTGTCCGGCAATCAGTAGAACCTTAGAACCAGTAGAGCCCAAGAGGACTCGGCCCCTCGCGCTTCTCGCGTCCCGCTCGAATCTCCGGGGCCGGGTTCGCAGCTAGGTCGCTACCTTCGCGGTCTTCCTGACCGCGACTGCCCACTGGGCAGACGGGCTTTTTGCGCATGATGCGCAAAAAGCCTGCGCGACCTACCGCGCGAGACGCTCCCTTGGGTCGCGTCCCTCGCGGCCGCTTCTCACATTCTCGTCCTATTGGGTGCGTCGATATAAAAAAGGAAACGGTCCGAATCGCTGCGCGACTCAGACCGTTTCCTTTAAAAATTTATGGCGCACCCAATAGGACTCGAACCTATAACCCTCAGTTCCGAAGACTGATGCTCTATCCGATTGAGCTATGGGTGCGCAGAGTCAGGCGATCGGCCTAACCGACAAGCTCCGAACTCTAGATGCTGATTTTGATTCTGGCCAGTGGAGATTTCGACAGCCTAAAAAAAGCGCTAAAACCGGGCCATTCCTCCTGAAAAGCAGGGGAATCTGCGAAAAGTTTCTCCCTTTCCTTGACCCTCCCAGTCGCCGCCCATAACCTTGGGCCATCATGGCGCAGTCCACTTCCCTAAGCTCTTCACCGTCCGTCATTGGCGTCATCCCCGCCCGCTACGCAGCGACCCGTCTACCGGGCAAACCTCTCGCGGACATTCACGGCAAACCGATGGTTCAGTGGGTGTGGGAAGCTGCCTGTAAGGCGCACAGTCTCAATCAAGTTTTGATCGCGACGGATGACGAGCGCATTCAAAAGGCAGCCCACGCCTTTGGTGCCGAAGTGGTCATGACGGATCCAGCGCTCCCGAGCGGTACGGATCGAGTGGCGGCGGTCGCCGAAAAAACTCGAGGCCAAATCTACGTCAACATCCAAGGCGACGAGCCCCTCATGGATGCGGCAACCATCGACGCGGCGGTCGAACTTGTGAAAAGTGGCCGTTTCACGATGGGGACTGCCATGACCCCGCTTAAAGATCGCACCGAGCTTGAGAATATTATGGTGGTCAAAGTTCTCGCGGATCGCCTGGATCGTTCCATTTATTTTTCGCGCTTACCGATCCCCTTCAGTCGCGGGGGTATTCCCGAGAATCCGGCCGATTATATCTGTCAGCGCCACCTCGGGCTTTACACTTACACGCGCGAGACTCTGTTCCGGATTCGTGGATTACCCCCATCAAAAGTGGAGCAAGGTGAAGTCCTTGAGCAGCTTCGAGCGCTCGAAGACGGGATCGCAATCGGAATCAAGCAAGTGGAGTGTCGGTCGTTCGGAATTGACACGCCTGAAGACTTGGAACGGGTTCGCAAAATTTTAAAATGATCGATCGAGTGAAGAAACCCAAGGACCGGGGGACTAGAAACCATGGCTAAGCAAAGAAAATACATTTTCGTCACGGGCGGTGTTCTTTCCAGTATCGGAAAAGGCATTAGTGCTGCGTCGATCGGCATGCTGATGGAAGCGCGCGGGATCAAAGTGACCATGATCAAAATGGATCCCTACTTGAATGTGGATCCAGGGACTATGAGTCCGTTCCAGCACGGCGAAGTATTCGTGCTCGATGATGGGGCTGAAACTGACTTGGATCTGGGCCACTATTCCCGTTTTGTGCAAACGGCTCAGTTCTCGCGTAAAAATAGTTTCACCACGGGAAGAATCTACGACACAGTCATTCGCCGCGAGCGTGCAGGTGGCTACTTGGGTAAAACCGTTCAGGTGATTCCACATATCACTGACGAGATCAAAAACCATATTCGCGAAGCCTCCGTTGATGCTGATTTGACGATTGTTGAAGTGGGCGGAACCGTCGGGGATATCGAATCCCTTCCGTTCCTTGAAGCCATTCGACAAATGAAGAACGATGAAGGCGCGGCCAACGTTCTCTTTGTTCACCTGACCTTGGTTCCGTACATCGGTGCAGCGGCCGAGCTGAAAACCAAGCCGACCCAGCACAGTGTGAAAGAGCTCCGCGAGATCGGAATTCAGCCCGATATTCTGCTTTGCCGATCCGATCGAAAACTTCCGCAAGAGGTCAAAGATAAAATCGGCTTGTTCTGCAACTTGCCAGGCGACCAGGTTTTCAGCGCCATCGATGTTGCGAGTATCTATGAAGTGCCGATTTATTTTCACGATGAGAAGCTCGACGAAAAAGTAGTCGAAAAGCTGGGGATTTGGACCGGGCGGCCTGAGCTTTCAAAGTGGCGCGCAATGACCGAGACGATCGCGAAGCCGAAAGGTGAAGTGACGATTGGAATCGTCGGGAAGTACACCGACTGGCGCGATAGTTATAAATCTCTCTCGGAAGCTCTTGTGCACGGCGGTGTCGGGAACGACGTTCGCGTGAATATGCTCTACATCGACAGTGAAGAGCTCGAAAAAGGGAAGAACCTCGACCTTCTGAAGTCGGTGGATGGTGTTTTGGTTCCTGGGGGCTTCGGCGAGCGCGGAATCGAAGGAAAGATCAAAGCGATCGAATACGCGCGCAAAGAAAACGTTCCGTTTTTTGGAATCTGCCTCGGGATGCAATTGGCAGTGATTGAGTACGCTCGGAATGTGGCGGGTCTTAAAGAAGCTCATTCAGCGGAATTCAGGCCCGAGGGCACGCAGAATGTGATCGACCTGATGCAGAGCCAGAAGGGCGTGAAAGATTTAGGCGGGACCATGCGGTTGGGGGCTTATGAGTGCAAGGTCACTGCTAAATTTGCAGGGAAGCCGACTCGCGCCTTTGCTGCCTACGGTTCTGAGAAAATTTCTGAGCGGCATCGTCACCGATTTGAAGTCTCAAATCAGTTTCGCGCGCAGATCGAAGAAAAAGGTCTTCTGGTTTGTGGCAAGGGGATTCACGCGGAATCCGGCACCGAGCTTGTGGAGATGGTGGAGATCCCTGGGCACGCTTGGTTCTTGGGATGCCAATTTCACCCTGAATTTCTTAGTAAGC
>CANMSW010000193.1 GCA_947500275.1 Bacteriovoracaceae bacterium
CGTTTTGATGCGCTGTAAACCGATGATTCAAAAAGTAAATTTGAAGTGGAAATGACCAGCGCGACATATCCGCATAGAAGTCCGCTAGGTAAGGATTATCGGTTACCGACTCGAAATGAGCTTTCCACCCAAAGCGCTCGGACAACAGCCGAGTCAAAGTTGTTTTCCCGGTACCAATGTTTCCTGCGATCGCGATGAAGATCTTTTGCGAAGCCGAAACAGGCTGAATCTCTGTTGGGATTGCTCCACTGAGAGAGTGTTGGGACAAATCGCCCCGCTCGGAAGATCCCATGAATGGTTTGCTTTCGTTGTTCATTTGATAATGACTGGTTTCTTTTCCAACTGCGAATGCCGACACACGATTTCCCCCCAGAAACTGTGTAGTGAGTCCAGTAGGTCTAGGGCTTCGAGAAGCCTTCCGTCAAGAAGTGAGACGAAATGTTCCACCTCGCCTTTGAATAGGCGCAGGAGAGCATTTGACCCACCGCAATCAAAGCCATCTTAGGTGTGTTGCATCAATTTTATTTCTCGAGTCGATCAAGCCACTCTTTGGCTTCCATCCGAAGATCCAAGAGTGAAAACAGGGTCCGGTCAGCCTGTTCATTTGCGACGAGCGCTGCATTCACCTCACGACCGGTGGGCTCGTCCTTGCCCGTCAGGGCTCTGCGCACGAGTTTTTTTGCAAACTCCGAACTCTTTGAGGCGTGGATCTGCTGGATACCCGTAGCTCGCAACCATGCGAGTGCAATCGGCAACGAGGGTGGAGAGGCATCAAGTTCCTGCCGGAGCAGGTCAATGGATTTCATTTTTTTTCGGTCGGCGATCCAGGACTCAGATAGCCAGACGATGAGGGCCTCACGCTGACCATTTTCTCGAAGAGCTGTTGAACTGAGAAGACTCTCGAAATTCTGAATGGCCCTCCTCCGGTCCCCACGCAGCATCTCAGCGCGGCCCAACCAGAGACGTACGCCCGGATTTCTCGCGTCCAATCGCTCGGCGTACTTGAGTTTTTCATACGCACTCGAAGGACTACCCTCTGCAAGACTCAACTGGGCTAGCGCCAGAAGGATGAGCAAATGATCGGGTTCACGTGACGATGCTTTTTCGAGGCGAGTGCGAGCGACTTCTAAGTTTTGAGCCCTCAGACTCGCTAAACCTTCCTGGTAAAAGTTGAAGGTGGCTTGATCCAGAAACAGCGTCGCAAGTACAGCGATTCGTCTCTCAATGGCCCTTCGAGTTGGATTCGCACTCGGTAAACGATCACGAAGACGCTCTAAGACGGCGAGCGCCTCCTCCCGTCGGCCTAACTCAGTCAAAGCGCGAACGAGCTCGAGACGCTGGGGAATGTCTCGAAGGAGAACCGGAACTGAGACATCATAATCATCTCCCAGATAGGACCGCAGAAGAATGGCGGCTTCAGCCCACTGCTCGGCCAAAATCTTTTCGTGCGCCTCTTGAAGGAGGCCTTGATTGGTCAAACCCTGCGCCATTGGAACCGGATCCAAATAGCCCGTCGTTTCCTTAGCGTTTGCAAAACTTCCGAAGGCGATCAGCGCCAAAAAAAAGACGGTCCCCTTTTTAAAACCCAATCTCTCTTCAGTCCATTTCGAATTCAAACGCATGAAAGATATCACCTCTTCACTCCCGACGCATTTCGATCGCTGCAGGCTGCGAGCGGTTGAGTTTTCCACCACGCTCGTCCAAACTACTGAGATCAGGTCTCCCACACGACTGACGGTGGGGGTGGCATCAATGAATCCTAGCCGCTGAGGAGTTTCAACTCTGCATTCTCGGCCTGGTCTAGGAGTTGAGGAGCAATCTTGGGTCATCGGAGCGATCAGTTCGCTATGAATTTGCGCCGTGCAGACCGTCGAAGCCTACCCGGCGCACTGCTAGCCGCTTTGACATCCTTGCTTCCACTCGTTTCGGCGAGTTTTTTGGTCCTCTTGTCCGAGCTTCGGGCGGACGAGTTAGACGGGAACCCACTTGAGCCCTCAAGCGAAGCGTCGCCAAGCGTTTCGCCTCCCAAGAAGCCCCAGAGTAAACGGTATTCAAATAGTGGCGCCGAACTACCGCCGATCCTGGCGAAAACTTACACGTTGCAAGTCCAAAGACGAAGCAACTCGAATCAACTTTACCTCTTCCAGAAATCGACTCCGGGACTCCCCGAGCTTGGTCGCATCCTTCTGGTGAGGGATGGTGATCAGCCCATGATGGCCTTTCGAGTCGTCAAGACTTACGAAGGTACGCCAATCATTGCCGCAAAAAAGGTTTTCTCTTACAGCGACGTCAAGCACCTCGTCCGCGGCGAAGCCTATTCCGCAGTCGAGAAGCTTGCGGACATCGAATTTGGCGGGAAGCCGGCTAGCGCGCAAAGTGCGGATGCCTTCCTCAACGAGGGTACCGGTCCAAACTTGAACCAAGACCTAGCTGACATGGAGACTGCAGAAGGCGCTAAGCTTTCGAGCCCGAATGATCCAAATCTAGCCGCGGCGGAGCAACCCTCCAGTGCGGCCAAGGGCGGCCGTCAGGCATTGCCTTCAACAAAGCCTTTTGATCCCATTCTCGACGGCGGCCCAATTCCGGGCGCTCGGGATGCCCGTGCCCCACTGAGCGGAGACTTCCAGGGTGAAGTGAACGAGCTGATGCCATCGGAGGCGGACGGCGACGTACTCTCAGAAGCGGAAGCCAAGGCGACACGCGAAAACCCAAGAGTCCCTATCCTCAGCGGCCAGGGGGATGACTTCCTGAACGAAAGCGGATCCCAAGCGCTCATTGCGGAGGACGTCGACACCTTCGACATTTATCGCCACGGCATTTCTGTTGGCTTTGGAAGCTTCAAGAACGTGGGTAAAACTGGGGAAGCCATCAGCGCCGCGGGGGTTCAGCTCCGCTATGGCCGGAATCTCGGGACCATGCTGTTGTTGAAAAGCGCTTCGTATCAAGACAGCCTGACCGGCGAATTCGGCGTTCAGGTCTATAAGCTCACGAATCACACGATTGCGAACGACTCCTACACGATCATGCCCATCGGCGGTTACCTCAGGTACAACATCTTCTTGAGCCAGAATTTGGGCATCTTCTTCTACGGCGGGCTTACGAAGTCCCTGGTCACCGAAAGCGCCAACTCCACCGCCAGTTCCCTCGCCTCTTTGAGCGCATTTATCCCAGCCGCGGGGACGGGGATTCTGATGCGAGTGGGGCCCCACTGGGAAGTGCGCGGAGACATTGGGATCGATATGCAGGCCGTTAGCCTCATGCTAAGGTTCTAAGCACGAGGAATTTCGCGCCATGAAACCTATTCGCAGCCTATCCGCTTGTGGAGTAGTCATTTTTCTCATGCTGAACTTAACTTCATGCGGAGTGAAAGCTCCTCCGCTCCCTCCCCTGCCCGTTACGCCGCAACAGAGCGATGTGGCCACGCCTGCGCCGAGTCCGTCTCCTTCGGAGGGGACCGGAAAATGAAAACCGCCAACCGTAAAAGCGTGGCAGGAGCTCGAGAGGGATCTCCACTCGAGTTTTTCGACTACCGCAAAGGGGTGCTCCACGTAGACGGGAGCGTGTCCGTCGCTGATATCGTTAAAAGGGTGGGAACTCCCGCTTACATTTATTCGGCGGCCGCTATGCTTGCGCCCCTTCGGGCCATCCAATCCGCCCTCACGGAAGTGCCCCACCTCATCTGTTTCGCCGTGAAGTCGAACTCGAACCTCCACGTACTCCGATTAATGGCTGATCACGGCGCAGGGATGGATTTAGTCTCTTCTGGCGAGCTAAAGCGCGCTCTGAAGGCAGGTGTTTCTCCCTCTAAAATCGTTTTTTCAGGCGTTGGAAAAACGCCCGCAGAAATGGAGGAGGCCCTCCGCGCTGGGATCCTGTCGTTCAATGTGGAGTCCGTGCCAGAGCTGGAAGTGCTCAACAAAGTTGCCACCCAGGTGGGGCTCCGGGCTTCCGTCGCTTTGCGTTTCAACCCCGACGTCGACGCGAAGACGCACCCCTATATATCGACGGGCTTAAAGAAGAATAAGTTTGGCCTCGAGAAAAAAGAGATATTGGAGATCGCGGATCGCCTTCGTAAAGGTAAGCTCCCACAGATCAGCCTCCGGGGCCTCAGCATCCACATCGGGAGCCAAATCCTGGACCTCTCGCCTCTTCGCGACTCTTTTGTTCGCCTGCGGAAATTGGTCGACCAGGTTGAATCAACCCTTCCGAACGAGCTCGAGTTCGTCGACCTCGGGGGCGGCCTCGGCATCACTTACGATCGCGAGAAGACGCTCGACTTGAAATCCTACGCTGCGGCGATTCTGAAATCTTTTGGCCCATCCTCTGGATTGAAGCGACCTCTTCAAGTGGTCCTCGAGCCTGGCCGATCGATCGCTGGAAATGCAGGCATCCTCGTCACTTCGGTTATCTTCCGAAAGCCCAGAAAGACCCGGGATTTTCTCATCGTGGATGCTGCCATGAATGATTTGATGCGGCCCGCGCTCTATGGAAGCTTCCACGGCATTACGCCGGTGAAAAAAAGCCTGACCACGGGCACCCTTCGTACGACGGACATTGTTGGCCCGGTGTGTGAAAGCTCCGATTGTTTTGCCTCAGGGCGTAAACTTTCGAGTCGCATTCAGTCCGGCGACGAACTAGCTATTCTTTCAGCAGGCGCTTATGGCTTCTCGATGAGCTC
>CANMSW010000194.1 GCA_947500275.1 Bacteriovoracaceae bacterium
AAAGGGTCGAGGGAGTGCTTATTCGGCGGCGTTAGTCGCTGGGGCTCTCGCGCGGATCGCTTCATTTGAGAAAGCTCCAGTGAGCTTACAGGAGAGAAGTGATTTGGCCCGAGGCTGGATTCAAGAGCTTCTTCAGAACTCGAGGTCCCAGACCAAAATGGAGCGTTCCGTGGAGAAGGGGAGAACGCTCTGGATAAGCCGCTAAGTTGAGATTTCTGTTTTTAATCCGATTGTTTATGCAAAAATACGAGTCACACGAGGTTCATCATCATGAGTCGCAAATCTCTGGGGTTAATGACAGCATTCGGGCTCAGTAGTTTTTCAGTCGTTTTCGCGAACCCTGCAGTCGGGGGTGGCCCGGTCAGAGCTGCCAGGACATTAACGCTGAACCAAATGACCGTCGAAGGCGCTCCCTCCTGGCTGACCGAGGCTCGAACTCAACGCGTTGTTGAGCGGATTGAATCGAAACTCGAATGGGATATTCGTAAAATTCGAGTCATCTTTTATCGGGATCGGGAGTCTTTTCTGAAAGAGTTTGGCGTCAAGGACGCTGCAATATCAGCCTTTGCACGGAAAAAAGACATGAGTGTGCACATGGGTCCTGGGGTTGACTCCAACGATTTTGATGGAGTATTCGGCCACGAACTTTCCCACGTTATCAGCTATCAGAAGTATAAAGAGGCGATCCCTCAGTGGCTTGAGGAAGGTTTAGCCAACTTGGTTTCACGAAATGGGAAACCAAATTATAGTTGGCTTGCTCAGCAAAGCGCTTTACCGGTTGTGAAGCAAATGGGGCATCCTTTTCAGGCTGTTTCTCAAGGGAAAGGATCCCCGGATTCAGTTCGTTTGCATTATGAAGCCTCGCATGCGCTGGCTGAACTTTTGAAAACAAAGTGTGGATTGCACGATCTCCTGCAGCTTTCGACGGGTTCAAGCGTCGAGAAGTACATTGCAACGCTGTGTGGAATTCGGGACATAGACGCCGCTCTTCGCGATTGGGTTTCGCGCAAAAGTCAGTCGGGAAAAGAAGTCAAAAACGTGACGAGCCCCTAAATTACAACTCGTTAACGACGTTTTTTCTGAATCTGGCCTCTCTAGATTTCTCGTTTTTGACGATAGGGAGTTTGCTATGTCAAATTCAAATCCAAGTGTGAACACTCTCCCTCAAACCCCAGCCAGGTCAGCTTTGGCAAGTTATGCCGATCTTTTCGAGCGGCTGATTGATCCCGTGTTTCTCTTAGATTCTGAGTCGGGACGGATCATGGACGCGAATGCCACGGCCGAGCGCGTCTTTGATTTCGATAAATCCCATCCCGATGAACATCCGGATCTCTATAAGGGAATGAGGGATGACGAGAAGGGTCGCTTCGAACAAGCGCTGCGGATTGCGCGGCGTCGCTATTACCCAAGACAGATTCGGATCTGGATGACGGCCGGTTCAGGCGCGAGAATCTATTATGAAGCGTCCGTTTGTGCGCTAGATTTAACCGACAAAACGACTGTGATTCAGGTGATTCTCAGGGATAAGACGCGCGAGTATGAGGCTGAGCAGTCTGCCCGCCGATACCTTGAAGAAGTTCAGACGATGAACCGTAAGCTTGAAGAGCTTTCGATTACCGATGAAATGACGAAAGTCGCGAACTTCCGGCGTTTCAAGCAGTTATTGGCCCTGGAGCACGAGAGGGCAGAGCGCCTCGGAGGGCAGTACGCAGTGATCTTTTGTGATATCGATCATTTCAAAGCTTACAATGATCGAAACGGTCATCCGAGCGGTGATGACCTGCTGCGAGTTTTTTCGGCGACGCTTCGTGAGAGCTGTCGCATGGTGGACGTCGTCGCAAGATACGGTGGCGAGGAGTTCGTCGTTCTTTGCCCTGAAACCGATGAGAAGGGGGCTACAGGTTTGGCCGAGCGCCTTCGCGTGACCATCGAAGCGGTTCGCTTTTCGGACGTCGAACATCAGCCGCTGGGTTTCTTGAGTATGAGTGTCGGGGTTGCCTCGTTCCCAGAAAACGCCCGAACTCAGGATGAAGTCCTCAAAAAAGCGGACTTGGGAGTTTATCGTTCTAAAGCCACCGGACGAAATCGGGTTACGAACTACTCCACGCTTGCCCAGGATCCCGCTGCTCTTGCGGAAGCCCTGAAAAAAGCGGGCTAGAGATCACCCTATTTGCTGCGATTTTTGGGGAATCTCTTCATCCGTTCGCTTTTGAGCGGTAGATGAACTTCTCGCTGCAGGGACTGATCGACGAATGCGAGCCAGGAACGTGCGGCAACAGCACGAGGATCGGTTTCCGTCAGGTCGACGCAAAGATCCCAAGTCCCTTTCTTGGGACCGTCCTCGAGCATCAACTTCAAGCGCTCGTTGCATTCTGCTGAAGAAACGCCCGATTCTGTTGGCTTCCAGCGCTCAAAAACCTTCTGCTGTACCCTCACTTCGTTGGCAAGAAAACGGGCAGAGAACTCTGAGATTTGAAAAGAGGCCTGTGGATCGATCCGCGAATCCATTGCAAAAGCACGAAGATCTTTTTCTTTTGGGAAGGTTCCGAGTTTAAGTTCCAGGATCAGCGGCGGGCTATGTCCGTTTGTGACCGTAAAATGCGCAACAAACGGCTTTTGTAAGCGAGCAGTACCGCTCTTTGCCTGGGCTTCTATCGACCCCAAGAAAAAAAGACCGGCCCAACAAAAACAAGCTGCGATTTTAATGGGATGAGTTCGTCTCAAAGGGAGCATCCTCGAGTTTCCGCACGCGACGTGGAACTGCAGCCAAGCGCTGATTTGATACCACCATTAGAGAGCATAATCTGCAAACGATCCGGAGTGAGGGGGTGGTCATAAGCCCGGAGGGGCTCTGCACATTCCGATGGCACGTTGGGCTCACCGAGGTGTGGGATGAGGTTTTGCGGATAAAAGTAGTTCCAGTCGTGATTCACACAGGTTCCATTCTCGTGGTGGAGAATGCCGCAAATCTCGCCCCCGAGGCGATTTTCCACTAAGAGAGCACGTTGACTTGCTGGCGCCGAACGGAGCTGGGCCCCCATTGCTTGCGATGCGAACCAGTCGGCGAGTGACTCTCGGTGCACGGTGGGCCGTTGCTCTCGCTCAAAAGCGTTCAAGTTAGTCATTCGAGCTAGGCAAGGATTAAGCTGCCGGAAGAGACTTGAATTCGAATCTCGTGCGAGCGCGTGTCCCACTTCGTGGAAGAGAATCGATTCGACGGGGCCAGCGTCGATATCGCTTCCTTCCGCAAGTTTGATCAGCATATCAGGCGGGAGAAGGACCTGGTTCGTATCGCACTCGCGGGAACCGGATGTCGCCGGAGGTTGACCTGGAGGGGCGGCTGCAAACGTACACATGAAGATCGCGCCTCCGCGCACCACTTGCGCGAGTCCCGTGGCCCCAGCCGGCGCAGAGAGCTGTGTGTGATTCAGCCGATCGAGTAGTTTCTGCCGCTCGACCGCGGGCATCTGGGTCTGGGATTGAAGCCAAGTTCTGTAGTTTCCTTTCAGGGCCTCAAAGCGTTGTTGGGCTAGCGCCATTCGCTCTGGACTATAAATGCGTTCAAGCTGGGTCTGACTGGTTCGGCGCGCGTCTTCGAGCTTCTCGCAGACCGATCTTCCCCCGGCGCCAACTCGGGTGATGCAGCTTTCTAGTTTTGGCTCCGGGAAAACTTGATCGTAAGCCGCGCGAAGGGTCCCCACTTGAGCATATAAAGTACTGGCACGAGCTCGGAGAGCCTCGGGCGTTCCAAGTGTTGAATTGGCACTGATCGTTGGGCAAGGACCCAATCTTCGCGCCGCTTCGCCTCGCGCTTGATCCGGGCTCCCTGGTTCCCCGGTCAAGGAGCAAAGCGCCGCCTGACGATTGCGCACATCGACTTCGCGGCAAGATCTGTATTCGGCTTCTTCGCGTCGCGTAGCCTCTTCACGAGCCTGTCGGGCCGCAGCTTCCCTTTGAATACGGATTTCTTCACGGACACCTGCAATACAGGTGTCCCGTGCAGCGGCTCGTTGGCGAACCCGCTCATCGCGCGCAGCTTCGCAGCGGGCGGTCGTTTCGGCATTTTGCCTTTCACAAGCTTCACGCTCGAGCTGTTGCGCAGCTGCTGCTTCTTGAAGGCGTCGAGTGGCTGTTTCCTGTTCTCGAATTCGGCAGGATTCGCGAGCAACATCGGATAGAAGTCGGGAGTTGCAGATTGAGGGCCCTGGAGTCCAGAACGATCTTGTGTAACTGCAGTTCGAGAAAAGGGTGTTGCACGAGGGTTCGAATTCGAGCGCTGCATTCATACCGCAGCGGGAATCCATCAGGAGTCTTTCAGAGTCATGGTTTTCGGGACCGAATCGAAACTGGTCTCCTCGCGCCAAAGCGGCCCGGGCATAACAGTTTCCCTCCGATAAGGCGTAATCCATCGTCGGTGAGGATCGCATCAGGTTTTCGATGGCGGTATCGAAGTGCGGATCGCTTGCAAGAGCAAGCGCTACGCCTGCCTCAACATCCGCAAACTGAACAACGGCTGATCGACTGAGGTTTGCATCAAGACCAACCCCTTCCTGAAATCGTTCAGCAATCGCATGAACCCGCGGATTACTGCAAAACTGTTGCAGATCATCACGGCGCGAGTCGAGTACCTCCGTTGGGATCGAGGTGGCGCTCG
>CANMSW010000195.1 GCA_947500275.1 Bacteriovoracaceae bacterium
CTGTGCTCCGTCCCCGTGCTCCGTCCCCCGGCGCCCCACCGCAAAGGGGTCGTCACGAACCACGGTTCCGGGGCTTCGGCGGACGAGGCCTCTTGCGCCATGGAAGGCGCAGCCCCGCCAGGGGCGCAAGGAGTCCACGGAAGGACGTGCCTCCGTCGGCCGAAGTACGGGAACCGGGAGGGTGACGCGTGCATCGGACAAGTGCTCCGTCTCCGCGTCGCGCTAGCTCCGTCCCCCGCGCTCCGTCCCCGGCGGCCAAACTCAACTCCCTCATGCCGCGCCCCGGTCAGACGGGCTAAAAAAAATTCCGGGGTGAAATCCTCTGGTGCGATGCTTCTCGAAAACACGCGAAAAACACGTGTAAATCGAATGGATTCCGAAACGCCGCCGCGCGGTCCTTCACTCAGGCTCGGCCCATGCCCGTGACATAGTCATTGAAATTCTAGCAATCCCGTTTAGGGTCTAAGCCAATGAAGTCACAGAAGCTGGTCATCGTCGAGTCACCTACCAAGGCCAAGACCATCCGCAAATTCCTCCCCAAGGGATTTGTCGTCGAGGCAAGTGTTGGTCACGTCCGTGACCTCCCGCAATCGGCTGCGGACATCCCAGCGGCACTCAAAAAAGAAGAGTGGACCAAGATCGGCGTGAACGTCGAAAAAGATTTCGAGCCACTCTATGTCGTGCCCAAGGGCAAGACGAAGGTCATTAACGAGCTGAAGCGTCTGCTCAAAGATTCGGACGAACTCTACCTCGCAACCGACGAAGACCGCGAAGGCGAAAGCATCTCGTGGCACTTGACGTCGTTGCTTAAGCCCAAAGTTCCCGTCAAGCGCATGGTGTTCCACGAGATCACTTCGAAAGCGATTCTACACGCGTTGAAGAACACGCGCACGATCGACGAAAAACTCGTTCGTGCCCAAGAGACCCGTCGAATTTTGGATCGCCTCGTCGGCTACACGCTTTCCCCGCTCATCTGGAAAAAAATCGCGTTCGGCCTTTCGGCGGGACGTGTTCAATCCTCCGCGCTGCGCATGATTGTGGATCGCGAGCGCGAGCGGATTCGTTTTAAGAAATCGTTCTACTGGGATTTGGACGCCGAACTGCTTTCTCAGAAAGGTGAGGAGTCCTTCACTGCCAAGTTAATCACCCTTCAGGGCGCCCGGATTGCGAGCGGCAAAGACTTCGACGAATCGACCGGAAAAGTTTTTGCGGATCGAGCCGTTCGCGTTCTGGAAGAAACAGAAGCGAAGGCTTTAGCAGCGCGACTTCCCAAGGCAAAGTGGTCGGTTCAAGGGATTGAAGAAAAAGAGTTTTCAGCTCGCCCTTATGCGCCTTTCATCACTTCGACGCTTCAGCAGGAATCGAACCGCAAACTCGGCCTGTCTTCACGGGATACGATGCGCTTGGCGCAGAATCTCTATGAAGAAGGCTTGATCACTTATATGCGTACGGATTCTCCGTCGCTCTCGACCGAAGCGGTGCAAGCGGCGCGCGATTGGATCGGGAAATCGTACGGAAAAGAATTTCTCCCGGCCGAGCCCCGCTCCTACACGGCGAAGTCCAAAGGCGCACAAGAAGCGCACGAAGCCATTCGTCCTTCCGGTTCGGAGTTCGTGCATCCGGATGAAGCCGGGTTGACGGGGAAAGCGCAGCAACTTTACGAGCTGATCTGGAAGCGGACGATTGCAAGCCAGATGGTCGATGCGAAGAAGTTGTCGATCTCAGCAAAAATTGAAGTCGAAGACGCCGTTTTCAATGCGACGGGAACGCGAATTCTCTTTCCCGGATTCCTTCGGGCGTATGTCGAAGGGAGCGATGATCCGGATCAGTCGCTTGAGGATCGGGAAAAGTTTCTGCCCGAATTGAAGCAAGGACAGTCGGTGATGCTTCAGGAAGTGAAGCCGCTTTCGCATGAAACGTCACCGCCGGCACGCTTCACGGAAGCGTCGATTGTTCGGGAACTTGAGAAAGCGGGAATCGGTCGTCCTTCAACTTACGCGTCTATTATCAGCACGCTTCTGGATCGGGATTACGTCCGGAAGACGGGTAATGCGCTCGTGCCGACGTTCACGGCCATGGCGGTCACCCAGCTCCTCGAAAGTCATTTCACCAATTTGGTCGATGCCAACTTCACGTCGACGATGGAGAAATCGCTCGATGAAATCGCCGAAGGGGATCGCGAGTGGCTGCCGTACTTGAAAGAGTTTTATCTCGGTAAGAATGGCCTTCAGGGCCAGGTCGAGAAAAAAGAAAAACAGATCGACCCGAAAGCATCTCGTTTGATTGAGCTCCCTCATTTGCCAGGAGTGGAAGTTCGAATCGGGCGATATGGAGCTTACTTGGTCGACAAAAAAGACGAGTCGCTTCACGTCTCGATTCCTGAAGACACCCCTCCTGCGGATCTCACTCCAAGTGAAGTCGAGACGTTAGTCAAAATCGCGGAAAAAGGGCCAACTCCTATGGGAGTGGACCCGAAAACCGGCATGAAAATTTTCTGTCTGACCGGACGTTTTGGTCCCTACGTGCAACTCGGTGAAGTCACCGAAGAGGCACCGAAACCACGCCGGGCGTCAGTGCCTCGTGGGGTTGACCCGAAGACCGTCAGTTTGGATCAGGCGCTGCAGTACCTGAGCCTTCCTCGAGAGCTTGGGCTTCATCCTGAAAAGAAAAAACCGATCTTAGCGAATGCGGGTCGCTTTGGTCCCTATGTCGCATGCGACGGGGATTTCCGGTCACTCAAGAAAGAAGACAACGTTTACGCCGTGACCCTCGAGCGTGCGTTGGAGCTTTTGAATCAGCCGAAGGTAGGGCGTTCGACCGCAACAGTCCTCAAGGAGCTCGGAACCCACCCGGAGGACGGTAAGCCCGTTCAGATCCTGGAAGGGAAGTTTGGGCCCTATATCAAGCACAAGACCAAGAGCGCCTCGGTTCCGAAGGAAGTGGCGCTCGATCAAGTGACGATGGCGATGGCGCTTGAGCTGTTGGCTGCGCGCGCCAAGCAGGGCGGTGGGAAGTCACGGGGCGGGCGTTCGCGCAAAAGCAGTTAACGGCGCGCGGTTTTAAGGATTTGATATGGCTTTGACTTATAGCTCTTATTTGAAACTCGATGGCCTCCTTGCTCAGCAACAACCGCTCTCGGATGGTCCCGAGCACGATGAGATGCTGTTCATCGTCATTCACCAAGTCTACGAGCTCTGGTTCAAGCAGCTGCTGCATGAACTCAAAGAAGTGCAGCGCCTTCTGGCGAAGGATGACCTTCACTCGAGTCTTTCCAGGTTGAAACGGATGCTCACGATCTTGAAAACGGTCGTCGGGCAGGTGGATATCTTGGAGACGATGACGCCGCTCCAGTTCAATTCGTTTCGCACTCGCCTGGAGTCCTCAAGCGGTTTCCAATCGATGCAGTTCCGCGAGATGGAGTTTCGGGTGGGGCACCGCGGGCCCGAACTCGTGGCGCGCTATCCTGAAGGAAGCGAAGAGCGGCGCTACCTTGAGCCCCTGTTGAAAGAGCCATCGCTCTACGACTCCTTTCTCCATTTTTTGGCAGCCCGCGGATACGCCATTCCTGAGAGTGTATTGAAACGAGATATCAGTTTGCCGAACCCTGAAAGTGCCGAAGTTCGCATGGCTTTGATGAAGGTGTATCATGAAAGCCCCGAGCTCACGCAACTCTGCGAGCGCCTCGTGGATCTCGATGAAGGGATTCAGGAATGGCGATATCGGCATGTGAAGATGGTCGAGCGAACCATCGGGATGAAAAAGGGCACGGGCGGTTCGGCGGGCGTGGATTACTTGAAGCGCACCTTGTTTCGCGCCGTATTCCCTGATCTTTGGTCGGTTCGCGGCGAGTTCTAAAGGAATTTTAGGCTGTAGCCCCCCGGTTCTTGATCAGGAGTCCCGAAGCACTTTCCTGAATGAGTTCGAGCCCAATAATTTCCTCGAGCGCTTCGTAGAACGCGCCGGGCGTGTGTCCTCGCGCAAGGGATCGATCCAGTAAGCTCGCCACATCGCAACCTCCAGCGGCCAGATCTCGGACGCAGATCGCTTCATAAAGCTCTTGAGCATTGGTGCTGAGGGCAAGCTTGTTCATTTCTTGGGGGGAGTCGGGACGCGTGCTTTCGGCTCCCGTGTGGGGCGCCTTTCTTTTCGGGCCTCTTGAGATTTCCGCTCGCTCCTCGATTCGTTGAGGACCCAGAGCCGAGAGTTCGATCCACGTGCGCCCAAAACTGTGGAGTCCCCAAACCGGCAGTGCATGGTGCAGATCCATCAACAGCTCGTTCCCGGCGAGCGAGGGGTCACCTGGATAAGTGGGCGTGGCATAGCAATCTCGATCGGCCTCTCGCGCCCAGCGTGCAGTGTTCATCGCGCCGCTTTTGATTCCGGCTTCGACGACCCAGGTGGCCTTCGTCCATTCCGCAATCAGGCGATTTCGCTCGAGGAATTGCGAGGGGTAAGCCTGTGCATTCCAGTCGACTTCGCTGATGAGGAGGCCGCCCGCGGGGGATTCCAAAATCGCGCGCTTCAATTCAGGGTGATGGGAAGGGTAGGGCCGGTCGAGGCCGCTCCCGAGAATGGCGACCGTCGGCAGACCGAACTCAATGGCGCTCTCGTGGGCGGCGCGATCGATGCCGCGAGCAAACCCAGAGAC
>CANMSW010000196.1 GCA_947500275.1 Bacteriovoracaceae bacterium
GAGGTCGATCTTTGTGTTTACTTCTTGGCGACTGGAGAAGGTCTCGGTTTGCTGCTGAAGGCGAAACGAACCGGGCAGCTGTTCCGTGCAGGACGTGAGGCTCCCAAGGAGGAGTGAAGAGAAAATGAGTGTGTTGCGTCCGTTCGTTTTCATGGCGTACTCCTCCTTTCAGGAACAGATCGGTAGATGAGTTTGACTCGTTTAGTTATTTGTCGTCTGCGACATCTTAAGTTTTTTAGAACCCGACGAGCAGGCTTGGATCTTGGTCTTGGTCGCTGCGTCTTCGCGAACCCAGTCGGAGTTCACTTGTTCGTCATCCAGGCTTGCGAGTTCTCGTCGAATTTCTTCGCTCAGGGCTGAGGTCACTTTTTTCGCTGAGTCCGCATCCCATCCATCGGCGCTTCCCTCAGACCCGCCTGCGATTTCATCGAGGAGATCATCGCGAGGAATCTTGCAGTCGTCGGTGCACTGAGTCCCTTTTGGACAGGCCTTGAGCGAGATGACCGAGCGTGACCTCGGAGTTCCGGCCAAGAAAATCCGTTTCCCTTCGCGCAGAAAAGCGACAGGGACTCCGTCAACGCGGACACACATCTTGTTGAGTTCCATCGTTGGGTTTTGGAATGCCTCGGGTAACTCGACTCGGTTCTTGTGATGGACGCAGTCGGGGCCGGGAGAGTGGCCGGCGGCAGCGATGTGGCGGTACGAGAAAGTGAGACACGAGAGCTCTTCTTTTTGAGTCTCAGCCGTCCCGACCTCTCTCGACGAGGAGCCTTTCGCTTCTGGAGCTTCGGTTGATTGCCCACCGACGGCTACATGGGGAAGGGCCGCATTCTTTCCGGCGACCGAATCTGCCACTGCTCCCGACTGCTCGGCAGGCGATTGGCTGACAGCGCCTTCGTCAGCGAGTTTCATTTCGGTTGGGGAAGTTTGAACTTCTTGGGTTTGGACTGCTTCAACGGAAGAGTCTTGGGTTTGTGTCTTCTTTCCGCAGCCATTGATGAGGGCCAGAGCGAGAAGGCTGCCAGTGAAGAGGGTGGTTTGGGTTGCGCTCAGTCTTCGTGTCATAACAATCTCCATGTCGCGTGACGTTAGGTTCTAGTGTTAATAAAGCATAACAATGTGTTTATTTCCAAACAAAAAGAGTCAGGTATTTAAAGGTTAATAGTTACGAGGGTTTGAGGATTACCTACGATCCCTTCCTGGATCTCTCGTGCTGTGTTTGCAGATTGACGCACCCTGGTGGGCCCGCTAAGAAGCGGGTGTTCGAAAATTCCTGACCACCCCCTAAGGAGACCTCTATGGTGATTCTCTCGAAGTGCTTAAAGACTGCAGCGGTTGCAGCGATGGGTGCCCTGGCGCTCGCATCGGCTCCTGCTTTTGCTGGATCAGCGTTTGATATTGGTGTCGGCGCTGGCGCGGCCTATCTAGGCGACGACGTTCCGCTGGAAGCCATTTTCAGAGTTGATCTCGTGACGAGCGCGGGGCGCTCATTGGGACAGCAATTCGTCTTAGTACGAACCAACGGAGAATTCACGGTCGGGACTGAAGGCGTTCGCTACGTTGATTTCAATTTCGATTTGGCTGAATGGCGTGCCGGATCTCCAGAAGCTTGGGGAAGCGTCACTGCAGTAGGCGTGGATGTGAATCGTAACATTCCCGTAAACCAAGAGCTTTCAGTTCGCCTGTCTTTCCTCGGATTGAAAGGGAAAGTCGACATCAATCCCGGTGATGATGCTGTATTGTATATCAAAGGAGCCGCTGATCTTCTTGCTTTCGGCTATATGAGCAGTGCCTTCGAGCAGTCTCGCTCCGATGGCTACAGTTCGGGGTTTGATTTGGAGCTCGGCGTTCGCATCTTGAAAAAAGTCCGCATTTCGGTCGGCGAAAACTTTCAGGCACTCTTAGCTAAACCTCGTCAAGTTTACGCAGGGATTGCTTGCAACACGGATACTTACTATGACGACTACGGCTCTGTGTCCTACACGCAGTGCGGCGATGACTATGACACGGTTTATGACGAACTCCGTATCGCCTCGAACACCCGGCTTTCCATTGTGGCGGATCTGAATCGTAACCTTCAATTGTTTGGTCGTGCCAACTACGTCGTTTACTCGGTCACCGATGACACCGGCGTTAACCCAAATACTCGCGATTCAGCTTTCCAGTTCTTCTTGGGCTTGACCGGTAAGTTCTAATCTCCCGAGTTTGATTTCTGATACAGAAACGGCCGCCCCGATGTTCTCGGTGGCGGCCGTTTTATTTTTTACGCCGAAGGTTCGATCAAAGGTGAATCTGGCGCTTATCGACTGCTAATGCGGCTTCCTTCAGGGTTTCCATCAAAGTAGGATGCGCATGCGAGGTTCGAGCAATATCTTCTGCGCTCGCGCCAAACTCCATCGCAGCGACTGCTTCCGCAATCATGGTGCCCGCGTGTGGCCCGCAAATGTGGACTCCCAGGATCTTATCGGTGCGCGCATCGGCGAGAACTTTCACTGTTCCTTCAGTTTCATCCATTGCCTTGGCGCGTCCATTGGCCATGAAGGGGAATGCGCCCGCTTTGTATTGGATCCCTTTCGCTTGAAGTTCCTCTTCGGTAGCGCCGACCGAGGCAAGCTCAGGCCAAGTGTAAACCACGTTTGGGATGGCGTCGTAATTGATATGGGGATGCTGGCCCGCCATGATCTCAACGGCTGCCACGCCCTCTTCTTCGGCCTTGTGAGCGAGCATCGGACCGACGATCAAATCGCCCACTGCGTAGATTCCGGGAACTTGGGTTTGGAAATGGGCATCGACCTGAACGCGGCCCATTTTGTCGCGTTCAATACCCAGGCCCTCAAGTCCCAGGTTTTCAGAATACGGTTTGCGCCCAGTCGAGACGAGAATCTTGTCGGCTTCGAGCGTGAACTTGGCTCCCGCTTTCATGTCTTCCGCTTCAACCATCATCCAATCGCCTTGCTTTTTGGCGCCCAAGCACTTCGAGCTCAGTTTGAACTCGATGCCTTGTTTCATCAGCGACTTATGGAGTTCGTTCGTGACGGCTTTATCCATGCCGGGAAGAATGCGGTCTTGGAATTCGATGACCGTGACTTTTGCTCCGAGTCGGGACCACACGGATCCCATTTCGAGCCCAATGACGCCGCCACCGATGACGACCAAATGTTTCGGTACTTCGGTCAGCTCGAGGGCTTCGGTAGAGCTGATCACCGTTTTGCCATCGTAGGGAAGGAAGGGGAGCGACGTGACTTCGCTTCCGGTCGCAAGAAGAATACGGGGTGCCGAGAGGACTCGAGTCTGCCCCTCTTGGGTGACGCTGACTTTCTTCAAGTCCCCTTCGACGCCCATCAAGGTTCCGTGGCCGATCAAATGCTCAACTTTATTCTTTTTGAAGAGGCCTGCGATCCCAGTGGTGAGTTGGCGCACGACTGAGTCTTTGCGCTTCATCATCGCACCGAGGTCGAGCTTCACATCTGCGACCATAACGCCATGTTTCGAGAGTTTCGACTTTGCGTAATGGTAGTGCTCGCTTGAGTCGAGCAGGGCTTTCGACGGGATGCAGCCCACGTTCAAGCACGTGCCACCCAATGTCTTGCGCTTTTCGATGCAGGCGGTCTTGAATCCGAGTTGGGCGCCACGAATGGCAGCCACATAGCCTGCGGGCCCGCCGCCGATCACGATTAAGTCGAAAGTATCTGGTGTCGAGTTGCTCATAGAAAGACCTCACTTGGGATGTATTCCATGAATAGTGAGGCACGGGGCCTTTGGCAACAGGGCAGGCTCTCTCGGACTGTGATTTTCGTGCGTCACCTGCTCCTGGGGACGGAGTCCTTGTAGGACGGAGGTTCCCCGATGGATCTCAAAGCACTTCCATTAGCCGTTTCGGGTCGAGGTTTCCGCCGCTCACAATACAGACGACCGTGGAATGTCTGGGGGGAGTTCGTCCAGACAAGAGGCCTGCAATACTCACTGCACCGCCTGGCTCAGCCCATAGTTTTTCTTCTTCCAGGACGTGACGAAGGGCGCTGCGGATTTCGTCCTCAGTCACCATTTCGAAAGCAGCGCAATGCTTTCGGATGACTTCGAAAGTGCGTTCCCCCGGGATTGACGCGACCAGTGCGTCGGCAATCGTGTGAACCTTCCCTACATTGATTCGATCACCGGCCCGGAGCGAACGCACAATGGCACCCCCACGCTCGGGTTGAAACCCAATCGTCTCGTAGAGGGAGGGACTCAAAGCAGCGAGAGTAGCGGAAATCCCAGAAATCATTCCCCCGCCACTGGCAGGTGAAATGACGGTGAAGGGGGTCTTTTCACCCAGTTGCTCGACGAGCTCTAAGGCAATCGTACCGTCGGCGGCAATCGTCTCGACCGAGTCGAATCCGTGAAGGGTTAAGCTTCCCCGCTCGCGTTCCAGTTTTGCGACCGTTTCGAACCGACTTTCGAAAGTTGTTCCACAGAAGACCACTTCTGCACCCAAGGCACGCGTGCGCTCCACTTTGTAGGCCGCTGTGTCGTCCGTCATCACGATGCAAGCTTGAACCCCCAGCTTTTTTGCGGCCCAGGCGGTGGCCTGAGCGAAATTTCCAGACGAGGTCGTGAGCACGCCCCGGGCACGCGCCTCTTCCAAATTGCAAAGAATACCGTTGAGA
>CANMSW010000197.1 GCA_947500275.1 Bacteriovoracaceae bacterium
AATTTCGACATGGCGCGTGGGTAGGACTACACCACGGGCCTCACCTTGGCACAAGCCCACTCAATGCTCTCCCACTCTTCTGCGAAACGTTCGAGAGCGGAGGTCGCAAACTCCCGGGGCTCAATTCCCATTTCCTTCAGCCCAACCGCCGGCACTGGGGCACCTTGAGGGTCCACATTGATCCCGACGTGGAGGAGCTGGGACACGGGAGAGGCCGTGACAATGGACACCGAAATCTTCCGGCCATCCCAGAAAAGGTCGTCCCCGTCTCGGCTGACTCTTGAAATCGCCCGTTTCTCGGCCGGCATCAGTTCGGTCAGAATCTGCCCGCAAGTGGCCATGAACAAGCGCTGCCTCAGCACTCCTTCGCGGAGGGGTGCACCAAAGAACTCGCCGATGAAGTGAACCATTTCGCCTGCAACAATTTTATCTTGGGCGAGGCGATCCTCCCAATCCACCAAGTGCTCCGTTTTCACTTCGCACGGACCGATGAAAGACCCCAAAGCTGAGCCTCTCAAATCGAGCTCGGTGAGTAGAAAGTGGGGACGGAGCTCCACACCGGTATAGGCTCTTGGCTTCGTTTCTAGTCTTGTTTGGATCGACATCAGGCCTCCCCGAGCGCGCGGGCAAGCCTGCGGCAACTCTCACAAACTCCGCAGGGAGTTTCAGCTCCCTGGTAACAGCTCCAAATTTTTTCGAACGGAAAAGGACGCGAGAGAGCCGTCTTCAAGCGGGCCACCATTTCACGTTTATCGAGAGCCGTCGTGTAGCAGAACGCTTCCACTTGATTGGCGGTCGAGTAACGGAGCGCCGTTTTCAAGGCATCTAAGAAAGCCTGTGAGTTATCGGGAAAGGTTGCGGCTTCCTCGCGGTTAAAACCGACGATGACACGCTTCGCGCCCAAGCGCTCCGCCAAAGCGGCCGCTGCATTGATCAAAACCCCATTGCGATTGGGGACCCAAACCGCTTTTGCCGTCTGAGTCGTCACGCCCGAATGATCCAAGTTTTCGCGGCCTGGATCGGGAACCTGAGCGCTCGGATCCGTCAGCGCGCTTCCACCGATTGCGCCCAACCAGCGAAGGTCCAAAACTTGGTGTCGGACTCCGTAGTGCTCACAAAGATTGCGTGCGGCTGCAACTTCACGAACGGCCGCGCGCTGGCCATAATCAACCGTGACGGCGCAAACCACTTCGTCGTGCTCGATGGCCAAGGCCAAGTTCGCAGAGGAATCTAAACCTCCAGATAAAAGCACGACGCTTGGGACACGGGAATTCATGAAGGGCGCCCTCTCTCAGTCGGCTTCGCGCCCGAGTGCTTTGAACTTTCGACGGCGCTTGGTTTCATCGAAGTACGTTGCCGAGCACCGTTCATTTTCCCAAATCGTCACGCGTTCAATCCACGTTTGATCCGTATCGATCCAGCCTGAAAGTCGCTGAAACGAGAGTAGCGCAATTTGCTCGGCCGAGGGGTTGATGTCTTTGAAATCCGGGAGCGTGTTGAGATCTTGGTGATCCCAAGGAGCGATCAGCTCTTTCGCCGCTTTTTTCAGAGTGCGAAAATCCATCGCAAGCCCGATCGAGTCCAACTGGGTCGAAGCCGCAAACACTTCCAGGATCCAGTTATGGCCGTGCGGACGGGCGCAATCGCCAGGATACCCCTCGAGGTGGTGGGCGGCAGGAAAATCAACCTTCACACGAAGCTCAAACATTCTGTTTTCCTTTCAATCGGTGGGCGGGGGCTCCCTGCCCGGCTTTCAAGCCAGCTAACTCACGGTAGTGAGCCATTTTCTCGCGAATGGTCCGGTAATACTTCAAAGTCTTATCGGGGCGAAAGCCTCCAGGACGTTTTCTGAGCTGATCGAGTTTCCAGGGACCAATGTTGTAAGCAGCGAATTGAAAATACGGGGAGTCGTCCTGATACTTTTCGCGAAGCATTCGCAAGTAAGCCACGCCCAAGGTCAGATTCAAGAGCGGATCTTGAACCATTCTTTGCGGCGAGCGGAGCGGGATTTCCATTTTCCGAGCGACGACTTGAGCGGTCGCCGGCATGAGCTGCATGAGCCCGAGGGCCCCGACCGGCGAGCGAGCGCGGATATTGAATCCGCTTTCGACGTCGATGACCGCCAGAATGAAGGCGGGGTCGTAATGATAGGTGCGACACAAGCTCAGGAGGTGGCGCGCGATTTCAGGGGTAGAAACTTTGGTCGCCCCCCGGAGGCGTTTCTCGAGGATTCGAGTCACCGCCTCTTCAGAAATCATCACGGCTTCGAGTTCGATACTTCCGGGGGCGGACGCCACGGCCGACCCTTGCGGGTGGCGGGGATTGGACTCCCAACGGACGAGTGCAGAAGCCGCTCTCTGATAGGTGAACCCAAAGTCTTGAGACGGGTCAGCGATCCAGGGGCTCTGACGGACAAAAGCCAAGCCCCATGCGAAAAGGATCAATGCCCCCCAAAGGGAGGTTCGGTAAAGCAGACGGTAAAACATTACCGGGCCTCTTACTCAAAGGTCGGGGAGTCTGTCAAAGCCCGGTTTTCGCCCTGCGTTACCAGGCCCGCTTATAATCGAGTTGAGACTAAAAAACGACGGGAGCACCGTCGAGGTGAAGAGCCATCTGGTAGGCGTCTTCTCCATTGGAATAAAAGGACTTTCGGATCTGGGAGACTGTGAAGCCGAGCCCTTGGTAGAGTTGGATCGCCGGAACGTTACTCTTTCGAACTTCTAAATTCACCCGCTGGGCGCCCGCGCGCACGGCGTCTGAAATGAGGCTTCGAAGCATCAGTTTGGCGTACCCCATTCCCCGAGCAGCGACATCCACCGCAATCGTCTGCAGGGACGCTTCCTCAAACATGACCCAATAAACCAGATAACCTGCCACCTGCGTATCCGTCTCGTCATCGGTGAGAACGAGAAAGCGACTGTAGGGCTTCTCAAACTCCCCGACGAAATGGTCGCGAGTCCACGCGCCCTGCGGTTGCGCGACTGCTTCAATTTCCAAAACGCGATCGAGATCATCCACAGCTGCCGGGCGAAGAGAGTAACCTTCCATGGGGCGAGCCCTTCTCACAGACTGCGCAAATCGCTCCAGTTGAAAGTCATTCGTCACTTTCGATTCCCATCGCTGGGTTGTCCATCCCGACAGTTCCACTCGGGCAGCGCGAGTCCTGCCGGAGGCATTCGACTCCAAGACGTCTCTCCCTCCCGATGGGCCATCTCGAGTTCGAGCAATGCGCCATCGTCAGGTCCCGAAAAGGGACCCGACTCCACTTCACGCGGCTCCACGGTAAAGGCCTCAGTTTTTACGCTCCCAAAAAACTGGGCTTCAACCGGCACCCACGTCTCCGACTTCTGAATTTTCCGTTGAATCACGCGGTCACACTCTGCCCCGCGACCACATCCCGACTTTCTCTCGTCAAACCACGTCAGCTCGACTTTGCGTTCGCGAGCCAACGGACAGCCCTCGACGAAGCTCGAGCTCAGCACCCGCCCGAGCCACTGCACGTGAACTTCTTGGCCCGGACTCAAGAGCACTCTCACCCACGCGCTCTCGCTCGTCGGGCTGTGATTCATCCCGAGGCGTCGAGCCCCCCGGACTTCAACCTCACCCAGTTCAAACTGGGTAACGGTCTGAAGATCTTTCCTTTTCCAGTTCAGCTCTGGTGAATTCCTGCGCAAAAGCTCCGGCGTTTGCTGACGGATTTGATGGCGCTCGCTCAAGCCCTGACTAGAAGTCCTCAGCCAGAGTTCGACTTCGCGCTGACTTTGATTTTTCCAAGTTTCTTCGTGAATCACCCGCCGCTGAATTTGAGAGTCCCCTACGGGAGGCGCCCAAACCCCTTGAAAAGCTCGGTCCGAAATCCGGGCAATCCGAGGAGGAGGAAGCCGGAACCGAAAGAGGGTTTCCACTTGAACCGTCTTCGAGTGCTCGATCTCGAACGACCAAGTCACCTTGAAGAGGTGCGCGGGCTGCACCCACTGGCGGGCTCGAGGACCGAGCAACTGCGAGAGCGGCACAAACCAACGCCCCGATTCCGCATCCCACCGCGCGAGCTTTCGCTCCCTCTGAATCAAGGGCCGGTTCAAATGGTCGCGCACTTCGAGTTCATAAATCGCGGCCGTGATGAGGTGTCCAGCGAGCTGGGCATCAACCGCCAAATAGAGAGGAGTCCCCGAAGCCTGTTCCGGCTCTTCCAACTCCGCCTGTTTGAGAAGAAGGATTCCCGTTGTTTGTGACCGAACCCCTTCCGAGAGCGTCACCCAAGGCGACTGATCCGCAAAAACACCAATCCGAGATCCCGGCTCCGACGAGGGCCGAGTCGAATCTGTGCCGTCCGCATGAAAGAATCCCCAATCTAAATGGCGCCCCAACTCAGCGGGGAGAGAAAATTCGGGCTCCTCGACCGGACTCACGGGGGAAAGCGGGAGATCCAGACTCACTTGTGGCGCTGCCTCGGTGACTACCGCTGGTCCCTCGTGCGGCTGCACGGAAGGGTTCGGGTCGGGAAAGCGAGACCGGATGAACCCGCCACACCCTCCGAGAATCAAAAGCGTGGCCCCCGATGCCAAGAGCTGGCCCCCCCGACGCAAAAAGAGAGTCCACTTCCCCATCCTGCCCGTTCTTCTTAAATCCAT
>CANMSW010000198.1 GCA_947500275.1 Bacteriovoracaceae bacterium
CCCTAAACATTCCGTCGACACGGGCGCAGGACTTGAACGATTGGCGTCGATTCTGCAAGAGGTCGATACCAATTACGATGCAGATGGTTTTAGACATATCATTCAAGAGACCGCAAAACTCGCTGGAGCACCTTATACACCTGGAAGCGAAAGTGCATTTTCGTTCCGAGTCGTAGCGGACCACTCGCGCGCCACCACTTTTTTGGTCGGAGACGGCGTCATGCCCTCGAACGAGGGGCGGGGCTATGTGCTTCGGAGGATCATCCGTCGTGCCGTGCGCCATGGAAAAAAACTCGGTTTCACAGGTCCCTTCCTGCACAAAACCGTTGGTTTTGTGATCGAGCAAATGAAAGACGCCTATCCCGATCTCGTCGAAAAACGCGCATTCATTGAGAAAGCGACTCTCGCCGAGGAAGAGCAGTTTTTCCGAACGTTAGAAAAAGGTTTAGCGCTCTTGGACGAAGAGACAGCCAAAGTCGGGTCTTCTAAACAACTGCCGGGTGATATTGCCTTTAAACTTTACGATACCTTCGGCTTCCCCCTCGACCTCACTCGCGTGATTTGCGCAGAAAAAGGATTCGCGGTCGATGAAGGAGGCTTCGAAAAAGCTATGGATCGGCAGCGCGCTGAATCCAGAAAAAACTGGAAGGGCTCGGGCCAGGATTCGCTCGATGCAATCTATTTGCAACTGGCAGCGAAGCTCCGGGAGCAGAACAAACTTCCCCGATTTACAGGCTATGAAGGCCTTCATTCTGAATCACCCTGTCTGTCGATCCTTGTCACCGACGACAAGAGCATGCGTGAAGCAAAGGAATTCACGGCCCCCTCTCTTGCGGCAACTGCCGACAGCACCGAAAAAGGCGTGATCATTGAAGCGATTTTTGCGGAGACCCCCTTCTACGGCGAGAGCGGTGGACAGATGGGCGATCGTGGCCGCGTTCGTAACACGAGAACAGGTTTTGAAGCCGAAGTCATCGACGTGCAACGACCTGTTCCGGAACTCGTGGTGGCTCATCTCCGCCCGATTCGGGGAACGATCCAAGTGGGCGAGACCTACTTGCAAGAAACGGATCGCGAACTTCGAGCGTTGATCGCGCGAAACCACACAGCAACGCATATGCTTCACTGGGCACTGCGTGAAGTTCTTGGGAAACATGTTAAACAAGCGGGGTCGCTCGTTGCAGCAGACTTACTCCGTTTCGACTTCTCCCATTTCCAGGCCATGACTGAAGATGAACTTCGCAAAGTCGAGGACATGATCAATGAGAAGATCTGGAGGGGCGAGGGCGTCGATAAGAAAGAGATGAAGAAGGACGAGGCAATCGCGGCAGGCGCGATTGCGTTCTTCGGAGAAAAATACGGAGAGAAAGTTCGCGTCGTGCGCGTGGGCGATTACTCCACTGAACTCTGTGGTGGAACCCACGTGGATAACTCGTCGGAAATCCACCTTTTCAAAATCCAAAGCGAACAAGGCATCGCCGCTGGCGTGCGACGTTTGACCGCAGTGACTTCAAAAACAGCTTTCGAGTGGCTCCGCGAGCGGAATGAAATTGTGGATTCCTTGCGTAACACGCTGAAAACGAATGCAGCCATCGACTTGCCGGCGACGATTGATCGAATGCAGGCGACCGAAAAAGGATTGCGGAAGCAGATCGAGGGATTCCTCGCGAAAAGTGCCGCCGGCCTCGTCGATGAAATTCTGGCCCGCTCCCCCGCTAAAGCGGACACGCGAATGATTTGTGAAATCACACCTCCCGATGCGCAAGGCATGAAAGCCCTTCGCGACCTCGCCGATCGCCTCAAGCAGAAAGTTCCTAACTCCGTGATCGTGCTCGGGATGAAAGATCCCGAGAGCGAAAAGGCTTCCCTCGTGGTTGCAGTCGGACCCGCGGCTCCGAAGGGCTATCAAGCGAACACGTTAGTCCAGAAACTTGCACCGATGATTGAAGGAAAAGGCGGCGGTAAACCTGACTTTTCACAAGCGGGCGGAATGAAAGCAGCCGGTCTGGAGCCTATGATCGCCGAAGCGAGGAAGCTCCTTGAAGTCTGAGTCTCGGAAATCCGTGGGACGACTTATCCGTTCGCTGATCAGGACTGCAAGCGCACTTGCAGTCCTCACTCTCAGTTTGAGTGGCTGTGGAAAAACGTGGGAAAACCTCAGTTCTGCGCTCCTAGGGGACTCCTACCAGGAAGATGGCACCCTCAGTGTCTTACGGACTTACCACTCAGATGATATCAAGACTTTAGACCCCGCTGTTGCTTACGATGGAATCAGCCTCGATGTCGTCCCGAGTCTCTTCGAGACCCTCTTTCAACTCGACTACCTTGCGGACGAGTACCGAGTCATTCCGCTGCTTGCGGCAGATCTTCCCAAAATCTCTCCCGACCGCCTGACGCTGACCTTCCCGATTCGGCGCGGAATTCGGTTCGCGGACGATCCCTGCTTCAAGAGCACTTCCGGAAAGGGCCGAGAGCTGACCGCCCAAGACTTCGCTTATTCGATGAAGCGGCTTGCACTCCCGAAACTCCATTCCGATGGATGGTGGCTCTTTGTAAATCGCATCGTAGGGCTTCAGGAGTTCCGGGATGAGCTTGAGCGGACTCCTTCTGACCAGCGGGCAGCGCTGCTGAGAAGTCGTGAAATCGAGGGTTTCAAAGCGATCGATGACTATACCCTCAAGGTCAAACTCAAGAGACCTTCCCCACAAATCCTCTCACTCCTCACTCTTTCATTTACTGCCGCAGTCCCTTTCGAGGCTGTGGAAAAATACGGCGAACGCGATGGCCACTGGCGCACCCATCCTGTCGGCACTGGGCCATTCACTCTGCGAGAATGGAAACCAGGGCGCCGTGTGATCCTCGAGCGAAATCCGGATTATCACCCCGACTTCTACCCCACTGAAGGGGCTAATCGATTCCGTGAAGCCGGGCTTCTACAAGACTCCGGAAAACCCCTACCGTTCCTCGACCGCATTGTGATCGATACCCTCCCCGAGTCTGAGTATGCCTGGCACCGGATGGAGTCAGGTCTTTTGGACCGCATCCTGATCACGAAAGACCAAGCTCCTGAGACATTACTCTCCTCCGGAGAGCTTCGATCGCCCCTTCGCAATAAGGGCTTCAGACTTTCCACCGATCAAGGAACCCGGATTTTTTATCTCGAGTTCAATCTAAAAGATCCCCTTTTAGGAACGAATAAGCTGCTTCGCCAGGCCCTTGCGCACGCTATCAATCGAGACGAGATCATCGAGGCCTGGGCAGGAGGACGCGCCCAGAAGATGGTCAACGCACTCCCTCCGGGTATCCTGGATCGCCCACCGAACCCGGTCCTGACTCAAGACTTCAATCCGAAACTAGCTCAAACACTCTTAGAAAAAGCCGGATTCCCTGGAGGTCGCGAGCTTCCGATTTTGAAACTCGACCTCCGCGGGGCAGATGCAGGAAGCCGAAAAATTGGAGACGTCCTTTCGAAGCAGTTCGGAGCCCTCGGCGTCAGACTAAACGTCCAGACCAATACGCTTCCCACTTTTTTGGAGAAGCTTGAGAAGGGTGAGACTCAAATTGCATTCAATGCTTGGGGTCTGGATTATCCGGATGCTGAGAATATCTTTCAGCTTTTAGCCACGCGGGCCTCTGAGCATCCTCGAATCTCCGCGGAATACGATCGCCTTTATCAACAACTGACCCAACTCCCGTCGGGCTCAGAAAGAACGGACCGGGCGAGAAAGCTCGATGCCATGATTCAAGACGAGTCGCCGTGGGCCTATCTCTTCGTCCATCAATCCTATGAACTATCCCAGCCTTGGCTCTCCAATCTCCGAACTTCGGAGTTGATCACCAATCGCTATAAGTACCTGCGAATTGATCGGGATCTTCGAAGGAAATCCTTGAGAGAAGCGAAGAGTAAATAAGACGGGAATCATTCAGCGTGCGCGGCGTACCAGGTCGCCTAGCATCACCGAGTGAGGCTCAAGCACCGGGACTTTCGCCGGATCCTTCATCTCTTCCAAGCGAGCAATGGCAGCATTACTCTCAGAGTGGATCACCTTAAGTCGTGCGATCGGGAAGGTGACGTCCCGATAAATGCGCTGGTTGGTCGCATCGTAACTCGGAATCCGCCGGAGAACTTCAAGCTCGTCGCCTGGCCGAACGCCTTGGCTTGATCCCAGATTCACGTAGAAGTCGCGCTGCGGTACTTCACCAGGATTCCCGAAGTCGAGTCCTCGTATAATATTATATACAAACGGCTCGGCCCCGAGTGAAGGCAACGGCCGTAGAATGGCCAGCCCAAACCCGGTGAGGGTCCCCAGAAGGAGACTTCCGAGAGTGACTCGCTTCCGTCGACGGACCTGCATCCTTGTCCCTGAAATCATCTTAGCAGCCATGCGAAGATTACCTTTCCAGAGCAGTAGGTCGAAAATGACCTCGCCCAAGGTACGGATCGGCAATTCGCTCCTAGTCTTGAGTCTATTTTGCCGGGAGAACATGAATCACCCTCCGACAGTGTGGTAGGCTCGGAAAGAGATATGTCGGGCGAAGATTCGAAGAAACCAAGCAGGAACTGGGATACTTATACGCTCCCAATCGATCCCCAAGCGGAAGCAAGGGGACTCGTAGC
>CANMSW010000199.1 GCA_947500275.1 Bacteriovoracaceae bacterium
AATGTTTTCTTCGACGGTCATTCTTCTGAAGACGCTGGCTTCTTGAGGGAGATACGCTATTCCGCCCTGCGCCCTTTTATGAAGAGGCCAAGTCGTGACCTCGGTTGAATTCAGAAGCACTGTGCCTTGGTCAGCCTGAACGAGGCCGATCATCATATAAAAGGAAGTCGTCTTACCGGCTCCGTTCGGGCCGAGGAGTCCAACGACTTGTCCCGACTCGACTTGGAAATCTACACCTTGAACGACTTTTCGGCCATTATAACCCTTGTGAAGTCCAATGGCTTGCAAGCGTGCATGAGGTCGAACGGCCAGGGGATGGGTGGGATTCGGTTGATTCGTTTGGACGGTTTCCATGGGACCTCACTTCTGTCCTGTACTATAAGCATTTCCGTGTAAGACTTCCACGAGATCGCTCTCGCGGTGGATAATCATCCAGTCGCCTGTCAGTGTGCTTTCATCCTGATACGCCTGAGGAAAAACCTTCAGAGTGATGTTATCCGAGTTTGCATCGAATTCTGCGCGCCCTGCAGTTGCGTACTGGAGTGCTTTTTTCTCGCGGCTCCCGTCGATTTTTCCAGAGCGGAGAGCCAATTCATCTTCAGTTGGCTCCCTTTCCTTAATCAAAATATCTTGGTCGATAGCAATCCAGTGAAGCTGCTTGTTTTGATTTCCGAACTGGACCGTTGCTGTTCGGCCTCGTGCATAGGTTTTCGGCTGCAGAATGCGAACGAAGCGGCGAGCGGATGGAGTCTTCTCTGACATGGAAAAGATCGCTTCGCTCTGGCCACTGATGACGGTAGCCCGATCAGAAGCGATCACGGTCCGATCAGGGATCCCTTGGGCCTGCCGATCCTGAGGAAGATTGCGGCGCTCCAGAAAAGAGCGATCCGGTTTTTGCGCATCTCTGCGGTCCAGAGTAACCACGCTTCCAGCTAAAAGGTACATTCTCCCGGCGTTTGAATCCACGTTCGCGCCTAAGCTTGAAAAGTAAAGGGTGAGATCCGTCCCTTGGTTCTTGTCAGTGCCTTTTTTGGAGGCGACTTCCATTTCGCTTCCGTCGCCAGTGACGGGCCAAGGGTAGGGAATGCTCACCGTCTTTTCGTCTGGGCGGTGAATCAGGTAGTCGCTGAGGATTCGAAATCCATTCGGGAGTCGTGTGTTCACGTTGCCGAAAAGCTCGATTGTTCTGGATTCACTCGATTGCTTTCCTTCAGTTGCCGTGACTTCCGTTGCTTCTCCGCGAGCGTTATAGATCCAGGCGCGAACCGACTTGAGGTGTGTGATCTCTTGTTTCTTGAAGAGGAAGGCTTGATCGGCGACCACTTTCCACTCTTTGCGGCCCGACTGGGTCGAAACAAATGAAAACTGTTGGATCGAATAGTCGGGGGCTCGGTCGCTTGGGATACCCGTCGCTAAAACCTTCGTGTTCTCTCCCTCGAGTAGCCGCTGAGCATCGACTGGTCGGCTCGTGTCTTTATCCTGATCAAGCCATTGGGTCTGAAATCCTACCCCCTGAAAAATAATGAGAATCATCACCCCAAGCAGAAGCCCTGGGCGCACGAGCGGGCGAACCCGAGCGGGAAAAGAGGCTTTTGATGCTGAATCGACCGAGTTTTCCTGAGCCGTCATTGGGTTTTCCAGTTTTTAGGAGTCGAGGATCTCATTCTTAGGGCCGGTATCCAAGAGCGGACCCTACAAGGATCCTTTTTCAATTTAGGGCCGGATTCAAAGTTTTGGGTTCAAACATCTATAAAAAGTGATTAGCACTAGTACCATGGACACCGCTCTCTTCGAGGAACGCAAGCGCGATCACATTCGGCACGCTCTTGATCCATCTAATCAGGCCTCGGGGCTGAGTCGACTCGACTCTGTTCGGCTTCATCACGATGCGCTCCCCGAGCTTGATTTTGATGAGGTGACGCTTGCGGGGACCTGTCTCGGAAGTCCGGTGAAGGCGCCTCTTTTTGTCGCGGGCATGACGGCCGGTCATCGCGATGCTTCTCATTTAAATCGTTCTCTTGCTCGGGCATGCGCCGCACGCGGTTGGGCAATGGGAGTGGGGTCTCAACGTCGAGAGCTCCAGGGGGAGCTCATCGACGATTGGAAGGAATTACGGAAAGAAGTACCTTCCCTGGTCTTGTTTGCAAATCTGGGTCTGGCACAAGTCCGCACCGCCTCGAACGAGCAAATCGGCCGCGTGATCGATAGCATCGGCGCGCAAGCTCTCTGTATTCATCTGAACGTCTTGCAAGAGTGCATGCAGCCTGAAGGAACCCCGCAGTTTCGTGGGGGGTTGGCTCGAATTGTGGAACTCTCGCGTTCCTTGCACGTTCCCGTCGTTTTAAAAGAGACGGGCTGTGGGTTCTCGCGCAGAACTCTCGAGAGGATATCGGACTTCCCGATCGGCGCGATCGATGTGAGCGGCCTAGGCGGGACGCACTGGGGCCGTATTGAAGGCGCGCGTGCTGCGACTACCATCACGGGCGAGAGTGAGCGAAAAGTGGATGCATTGCGTGCGCGTGCGGCAAGAGTTTTTGCCGACTGGGGCGTCTCGACGGTCGATTCAGTTCTATCGGCTTCGCAGATTCTGCCTGAGCGAGTTGAGATCTGGGCCACCGGTGGAGTTCGTTCGGGACTCGATGCTGCGAAACTCATCGCCTTAGGTGCGCATAGTGTCGGGTTTGCGAAACCGGCATTAGAAGCGGCGCTGATGGGTGAGAAGTCCCTCCATGAGTGGATGGAATCGCAAGAATTTGAACTCAAGACGGCTCTGTTTTGCAGCGGGCATTCTTCTCCTCAGCAATTGCGTGAGCGGGGTGTCGCCCAAGGAAGTGATGTATGGACGATCGAATGACGGGAAACGCAGATCTGTTCTCAGGCTTCCACAAGCTGACTCGTCTGGAGCGACTCGATCGAATTCGTCAGTACGGACTTCTGACGGAATCTGATATCCGTGCCCTCTCCGGGGAGGATACCCTCACTGCCGAAGTGGCAGAGCATTTGATTGAAAACGTAATCGGTACGTTCACTTTGCCTTTGGGAATTGCGACAAACTTTCGAATCGATGGTCGCGATATTCAAGTTCCAATGGCCGTCGAAGAAACCTCGATCATCGCTGCGGCAAGTTCTACCGCAAAATGGGTCCGCACTTCGGGTGAAATCACAACGCGGATGCAAGGTGATTTGATCATCGGCCAAGTACAGATCCCTCGCGCGACTGATGTTGAAAAAGCGAAGGCAGGGATTCAAGCGAACCGCGCGCACTTGATTGGGCTTGCAAACGCATGTGTGCCAGGCCTGGTGGCTCGTGGCGGGGGCGTGCGTGATATTATTGTTCGCGAGCTCCCGCGTGCCGATGGAAGCGGCACGATGCTGGTGCTCCACGTTCTGTGTGATCCCTGCGATGCGATGGGCGCTAACTTGATCAACCAGGTTTGCGAAGCGCTGAAGCCTCGAATCGAAAGTGTTTCCGGCGAGAAAGTCGGACTTTGTATTTTGTCGAATCTGACTGATGGAAAACTTGCGGTCGCGGAAATCGTGATTCGTGGTATTGATCCAGATGTTGGACATGGCATTGCGGAAGCGGCGCACTTTGCAAAAACGGACCCTTATCGAGCCGCCACTCACAATAAAGGGGTGATGAACGGGATCGATCCGATCCTGATCGCTACGGGCAACGATTGGCGCGCGGTAGAGGCCGGAGTTCATGCTTACGCTGCTCGCTCGGGCCGATATCAGCCTGTGACAGATTGGTGGATGGATGGTCCGGATTTGAAGGGCCGTTTTCAGGCACCATTAACGGTGGGGACGGTTGGCGGGGTAACCCGATTGCATCCCACTGCGAAGGCGGCATTGAAACTCTTAGGCGTTCAGCACGCGGAAGAGCTTTCGCGAATTGCGGCCGCAGTGGGGCTCGTTCAGAACTTGGGAGCGCTGAAAGCGCTTGCGACCGTGGGAATCGTCAAGGGTCATATGCAACTTCACGCGGCAAACTTGGCGATTGCGGCCGGAGCGGAGATCCACGAAGTGGGCATTGTGCGCGATCGTCTTGCGGAGATCCTCCAAGTCGAGAAGGGCATAAACGTGACTCGCGCCCGCGAAGTCCTCGAAAAACTTCGGAGCGAAGAGCGGGATGCGCATCGACTCTGACCTTCCTGGTAAGATTTTCATCGCAGGGGAGTACGGGGTGCTCGCCTCCGGGCGTGCCTTGGTGGCATCCACTCGTCCGAGGTTTCAGCTGGTTGTGGGGCGCCACACTGGAACTCGCTTGATGGGGCTTGCAGCGGCCTCTCCTGTTGGGCGCTTGATTCAGTCTTTTAATTCCGAAGAAAAAGAGCTCGCGAGCCAATATCAGTTTCTTGATCCGTTGCAGGGTGCTGGGGGGTTTGGCGCCTCGACCGCGCAATTTGCGCTCTTACTCAATCGAGTCCGGCCTTCGATGAGTGCGCGAGCTGCTTGGATGCTTTATCACGACCTTCACGAGAAGGATGACGTTCCTCCGAGCGGAGCGGACCTCTATGCTCAGTGGCAGGGGGGGCTTCAGCTATGGACCGGG
>CANMSW010000200.1 GCA_947500275.1 Bacteriovoracaceae bacterium
CCGAAGAGCGCAAATCCCATCTGGGCCGGGGGGCTTAGCCCCCACCAAAAGGCCGAATATATGGATGCAATCTCATCCCGGTTAGCCGTCAGAAAGTTGATCGCCCTTGCAAAAAGGGAGGGTCCATATATGACTCGGGAGGATCGAACTTCGCTGGCCCTCTTGACTCGCCCCCACCCAACGGCCTATCGAACTCGATCATGAAGTCCAAACTGAGCGCCTTTCTCGCCGCAATCGTCTCAATCCTTCTGCAAACACAGCCCGCCTTTGCGGCCCGCAGCACCCACTTTGAAATTGGGACCGGGGCCAATGCTAATTCCTTAAACGCCAATCGCCTCGCTGCTGCCATCCATCAGAACGCTGACGAAGCGAGTGTTTCCGCTCAAGCCCACGCCCAAGTCGACGCCCTTCCCAACGCCGACGAAGCCATCAAAGCATCCCTTCACGCGTCGGTAGACGAAATCCTCAATTCACGCATACTCGATATCGAAGTGACTTTCCTCACAGGTGTTCCTGATGTTGCAGCCTTATGCTTAGAAGGACACGTCACTCGTCAGATTGCCATCGAGGCTTGCGCAAATACTGCGCTCTTGATTGCTGGGTTTTCTGCAGCTGTAAATTACCGCTGGGATCTCTTCGTGAAAGCCACGCAGAACGGAAGAGTTCATCAGCTCTCTGCAGGGCCCGGCTTCGGAGCTCACGTGAATTTCGAGACTGCGCTACTCGGCGGACCCGCGAACTTCCCGTACCAAGCCACTTGGATCGATGCGAAAGCCTCCATGGAATACGTCTACTGGCTCGCTCAACACTTTGGCTTCACGCTCGAGCTCGATGTCGGCGCCAGTTATTTCCTCTTGGCAAAATACCCGGAGGATAATCACTTGGCACCGAACGTAAAATTTAGCTTCGGACTCGCATTCTAACGATCTAGCGCTGCTTGGATCAGAGACCACGTGAAGTCCGGCGCAACAGGCTCTAGGTCACTCGAGCCGATGCTCGCCAAAATTTCGGGCGTCGCCGTCGGGTGAAGACCTGATATAACTATCCAACCAAGACCGGCACGCATCTTCGATATGGCGGGGCTCCCGTCTGGGTAGCGAGCCAACACGGAGCCTTCCCCCTCAGTGGGACTCGGCGTTGTCGGGCCACCCCACCATAGAAGGCGGCGGGTCCGTCCATCGCCCAGTAAGGCCTCAATGACCGAGAAAGTGAGACCTTCGCGCTCCGGCGGCCCGATTTGCTGAACAGGACCATCAATGAACCCTATTCCGTATTTTCGATCTTCCGAAGTGGGTTCAGGTGGAGAAACCGCAAGCCAAGCCCCGGCGCAAAACCCAAGGTATCCCATCTGTCCTGCTCGAACAGCCGCCCGGAATAGACTTCGAAGCTCTGGCTTTAATTCGCTCGTCAGTGAAGGCGCATACCCACCGGCGATGATCAGGAGGTTGAAGCGCGAAAGCTCAGTCTCGTCCCAAAAATTCAGAACACTTGCATCCTGTTCTTCGTAGGCCATTCCGTGATCGCGTAGATTGCGTTCGAGCGAATCCACTTCCGCAAACCAAGTGCTTGCCCCTGTATAAATCAGTGCTCGTGAAGAGTCCCGGCCTGCTCCCTCGCTCACTGGAATCCTCGGCTCGGAGGAGTCAGTCCAAGGTGCGTCCCGAGTCCGAAAGGGCTCAGGATTCGAATCCGTGGGCAAGGCGCAGCCTCCGACCCCACTCGCTAGAATAAGAACCAGGATTACAGGACTGCGAAGGTCACACCTAAAGTACTCCACCATTCGTCCCTCAAATTAACGGAGTTCGCGTTGGACTTCTGCCATGCCCACTGTCGATTCAGAGAACTTGTTAGAATCATTGAGCCACGCGTGAGCTCATTTCGAATGGATATAACAGAGTGCGTCCAACCCGGTTGAATCCCAAAAACGCCGGTGTGGTAGCTTGCCTCCCAAGCTAGAGAAGCCTGGTTGCTTAACCCGAAGGGGGACGTCCAGCGTGTTAAATCAAGCGCAATTGCGCTCTCGAAAGCGTGGCGACCGCCGCCACGGTATTTCCCCAGATCCGAATTTTCCCAATAGAACCAATGGTGATAGTGGTAGCTCGGAATAAATCGAACCGCATCGACGGGAGTCGGAAGAGCAAGCATGCGGCCTCCGACCGTGAGCTTGTTCCCACTCAGTTCAGTTTGATAATTTGGGTAACGCCAGTAGATCCAAGCGAGGTCGAGCTGGGGTTTCCAGGTTCCCTCCCCTCCGAACACTCGGTTAAACTGCAAAATACCATCGAACTCATCGAGATCACCGCGGGTCCGATCCGTTTGAATCGAGCCCCATCCTCCGACTGTTAAACCTGAGGAGCCAAGACTTACCCCAGCCCAGGGTTGAAAAACTGGCCCACCTCCCCCGATTCGAAACCCGTCAGATATATATTTTGAAGAGAATCCAAAAGAGAAAGCTGGGCGGAAGAATGCAGGACTCTTGGCGACGGATAACTCAGCCGCCCAAGCGAGATCATGCAAACCGAAAAGGACAAACCCTAACACCAAGATAAATCGGCATTTTTGGGAAGAGGCTGAATCCCTCACGCAGCCCTCCGGAATAAAGTGGGAGCATGCTGCTGACCTTGGTCTTGCCGAGCGATTCGAACTTGCGGCCGCATACTAAGTTGCGCTCCCCAAAAGGCTAAAATGTAGGGAACACTGAGAACCGGGAGCCCGCGCGATTCAGAAAAGTCGACCCAAGCAAACGAAAGGAAAACTGCGAAGAGCGCCGCGACGGCTACCCTCACCGGGCGCACTTTCTCTGGAAGAGAACTGAGCCCCAACGCGACCACCCCTGAACAAAACGCGTAAGTGGAAATTCGATCAAGTCCTAGATCGGATTTTAAGACCCGAATCACGATCATGCCGAGCGCCAAACCCGAAGCACCGTGGAGAAAGCGCCTCGGGCTCATGACCAGTAAAAGAATCGATATCGCGGCACCCAGTCTTAAATCAGGGAACAACACCCAACGCCCTACCGATTCGAGCGCTGAAGACAAAGCGGGCCAAATAACCCCAGGCGCTGCAGTACCTACAGCCCGCGGATGGACACTCACGAGAGTGGGGTCGACGAAACTCAAAAGAGTACTCAGCAGAATCGCTGGCAAGATGAGCACCGGCAGTTTCACCCCGCTCAGCGCAAAATGAAGCGAACGAACCACCGACGGAATTAAGATCGATCCGATCATGAATAAGGCTAAAGTTTGGGGAACTTGTTCAAAGTGCGCTGAAACGATCCATCCAAAAAAAAGTCCGTTCAGCGGTACCAAACCAAACTCCCGAACCTCCCAAGGGAGCGAATCGCGGGATTGGGATGCCGCAAGCCAAGCTAATGCAGCCGCCAGTACGCCCATGGCCGCATGAAGCGGCGAAAAAAAAGTCATTAACCCCATTAAGAGTAGACCGAAAACCCAATGACTCATGAAAAACGATTGGGCTATGGATTCTAAAAACTTCTGTAAACTCATGATATCACCAGCCATTCTAACGGACGAATCTGATATTTTCCCCATTGGAGATCTTCTGAACAGAAAGCGCGAAGCGCAACGAGTGACCCGTAACCCAACCGAGATTGCGGGATGTACCAATTCCCCCAGGTCGAGTCGTAAAAGCGGGCAACCCCAGGCTTACTCTCCACAACACAAATTTCGTGGTAGACGAGTTCTGAACCCACCCATGGAAAAAGCTCCCTCGAAGTCCCTGGATCGCCCTCTTTCCAATACTGCTGCCAATGGCGCGTGCACCGATCACTATATCGAATGACCGCTTGCGCCGGAAAAGCTGGGGTTCCCTGGGCCAGGAACACCTCGCGCGCTAGTGCAGCAAAAACACCGCAATCAATCACTTTTTGCTCAATGAGTTCGCACCAAGGGATTGGCCAGGCAGACGGACCCCACTCAAAACGGTCAGAGAGCCAAGTGGGCGCGCGCATTCCCCCTTCCACTAGCGACGCTGCTTCCATCGAGCGAGCCCACCCAAGAAACCATTCGCGTGCTTCGACGCAACACCGACCGTCATGATGAGTGATCTCAGATCCACAATGGTCCATCCAGCGAAGCGCATGGGTTTCTTGAGTCAGCCAAGGCATCTGTTGAAGAATGGATGAATCACGTACTTCAAAGCGTTTCGAATCAACCCCGACCAAAGCCATAACTCATGCTCCTTTGATATCCACCGGCGTGTCCAAATATCAGTAAATCGCCTTCTGCTAGATCACTTGGGAGATCGAGCGCACCTGCTAAGAGGTCATCCTCCATGCAGATCCTGCCTAAGACGCGCGCTTTGCCCGGGCCCAAAAGCTCGAGCCTCCCCTGGTTCGACTCCCCACTTAAGACACTCTTCGAACGATTCGGCCGGTAAAGGTAAACGGGACGCCCCCCTGCCGGCGCTAAAGGAAGTTCAGCGATGCAAGCGTCAGCAACGCACTCCCGCACCTTTCCGTCCAAGTGGCGAACGTCTAAGACTCGAGAAAATACGACTTC
>CANMSW010000201.1 GCA_947500275.1 Bacteriovoracaceae bacterium
GTTCCGGTCCGCTCGAGCGGCGCTACTATTTTTCCGCCGAACGGCTCTTTTATTTTTTTGCTTCGTTGAAACTTGCAGTGGTCGTGATGAGTGGTCTGACGATCGCCATGATTGCGGCCACCGTGATCGAATCCGAAACTGATACACCTACGGCTCAATTTTGGGTTTATCGGTCGGCATGGTTTTATCTGCTGCTCTTTTTGCTGGGCGTGAACATATTCGTGACGGCCGTGAGCCGTTGGCCTTGGAAAAAACACCACACGGCCTTTCTTCTCGCCCACGCTGGAATTTTGCTTTTGCTCGCGGGTTCCTGGGTCACTTGGCAGTACGGCATCGATGGGATGATGCGGATTCAAGAGGGCCAGAGTTCAAGTGCCGTCGAGCTGAACGAGCCACAACTCTTTTTCACCGACGAATCCTCGGTCAAGAGTAGGCCGATTCCTTGGGTTCCCGAGGGTGCGACGTTTCGGCCTTTGGACATTCCTGAGTACACGGTTCGCGTCGAAGAGTTCCTGACCCACGCTGATCCTGATTACAAAATGATTCCTACAGAAGCGGGCGAAAAGGGAATGCCCGCCGTGAAAGTCCTGGTCCAAGGTGGATTCATGCGAATTCGCCAAGAGTATTGGCTCTGGGCTGGGGATCCTGCGTGGTCGATGATCCAGGCGGGTCCGGCAGTTTTCACTCTGACTTCGGGTCAGACTTTTTCGGAAGCCGGATCCTCGGCCGTGGGGATGCCTGGAGTGCGCATGGATTTGATCTGGGACTCCAAGGGAGTAGGCCAGTTCCGTGCGAAGAGCTCTGCCGGTCACGTTGTTTCGGGACCTTTCAAACAGGGGCAAACGCTCGAGCCCGGCTGGAAAGGGGGCGTGACGGTTACTGTTCTTGAAGTAATCCCTTCAGCGACAGCTCGTGTGGCGTACAAACCCTCCAAAATCCAGTACGGCGATCAGGCACCTCCTTCGGCCATTCGAATTACGGCGGGTGAGAAGAAAGAGGCGTCCATGTGGCTCGGCTTAGGGGATCGCGCAACCCTGACTCTCCGGGACCGCCAAGTGGGGGTGGCCTATCTCCCAAAAAGGGTTCATCTCCCGTATTCGCTGAAGCTCGATCGTTTCGAAATCGACTTCTATAGTGGGACGCGCAGCCCTTCTTCGTTCTCCTCTCAAGTCACTGTTCAAGATCCGTCTCATCCCGAGAAAGCGAAGAAGGAGTTTCCGACGCTCATCAGTATGAATGAGCCGCTTCACCATCGGGACCTCACGTTTTACCAGTCGAGCTATGAGCCGGGCGAGCCGCGGCCGACTGTTTCGGTTTTTAGCGTGAATCGGGATCCGGGCCGCGCAACGAAGTATGCAGGTTCATTGCTCTTGGTTGCAGGGGTGATTCGGCTCTTCGCAGAGAAGTTGAAAAAGTCACGGGGTCAGAAAAAAGCAGCCGCGCCGACACAATCGGAAGCGGTCGAAATGAAGGAGTTCGCATGAAATCATTCCGCCTGTTGAGTGGGTTGACGGCTGTGCTTGGGCTGTTTACTAGTCTCACTTTTTCGACTCCGAGTTCTGCACTTGAAGTGATTCACCCCGGTGAACAGCGCGCGGGTTGGGATTTTACGGCTCTGGGTGAATTGCCTGTACAGGCAGGTGGCCGAATCAAGCCGTTCAATACTTACGCTCGAGAGATGGCGACTTACCTCACAGGGTCGAAATCGTTTCAGGGGTGGCAAGCTGAAGATCTTCTGTTGTCGTGGCTGACAGCCCCTGCTCAATGGGAACAAAAAGAGTTTATTCAAGTTCAGCGCGAAGATGTGAAGCGTCAGATCGGGCTGGATCCGAAGCAAGGACGGTTTTCCCCGCGCGCACTGATATCAGAGTCTCATTTGGGGCAATACGCGGAAGCCCTCTCAGGGCGAGGCCAAAATGCGCTGGCAAAACCCCCTTTGGCAGGAGGCGCTCCGAAGCAGGATCCTCGTGAGAAGGAACTGAAAACAGTTCTCGATCGGATTGGAACTTGGCGCTCGGTCGTGACGGGCGAGGCCTGGCCTTTGGTTCCCCCGGGGGCCGACGCAGCACCGGACCAGACCTCCTGGACCACGCTGGCCGATCGCGACTTTATTCAAGGCGCGCCCGTCCAGGAAGTGATGGCAGCAGTGATATCGGCCTACGCCACGGAAGATCGGACGGCTTTTGATTCCGCAGTGGCGCAAACGCATTCGGTGATTCAGTCGCGGATCCCGGGTTGGACCGATGCCGATCGGAGGCGTTTGGATGTTGAAAGTGTTTATAACCATTCACGTCCCTTCTTTTGGGCGTGGGTACTCTACCTGGGTGCGGGCCTTTTGGGTGCATTCTCTTCCGCTTGGCAGAAGTCCTATGGTGAAGCAGGAGAAGTGCGCTCTCGTCGTTTTTTCCAAGCGGCACTCGTGCTTGGGATTCTCGGAACCTCACTGCATGTGCTCGGGATGGGCATGAGGATTTGGATCGCAGGACGTCCGCCCGTTTCAAATATGTATGAATCGGTGATTTGGGTTTCCTTCGGCACGATGCTTTTTGCGTGGATTCTTTATAGCACTCGGCGCGCAAGGGTTCTGGTGACGGTCTCCTCGTTCGTGGCAGCGATCATGCTGATTGTGGCCGATTCGGCTCCAGCGGTGATGGATCCCAGTATTCAGCCCTTGGTACCGGTCCTTCGTTCGAACCTCTGGCTTACGGTTCACGTGTTGACGATCACGTTGGGTTACGCGGCATTCGCCCTGACGCTGGGGCTCGGAAACGTAACGCTCTTTCATTTTGCGAAAGGGGGTCCAGGCGTATCGGCCAGGATATCCTCCTTGAATGACCTCACCTATCGAGCCATGCAGTTTGGTGTGGTGCTTTTGGCGGCTGGAACGTTACTGGGCGGAGTTTGGGCCGACTACTCTTGGGGTCGGTTCTGGGGATGGGATCCGAAAGAAGTCTGGGCGCTCATCGCTCTCATGGGTTATATCATCGTACTCCACACTCGTTATACGGGATGGACTGGGCAGTTCGGTTTCGCGGCAATGACGGTCTTGGGTTTTACCCTGGTGATCATGGCCTGGTACGGCGTGAACTTCGTTTTGGGCGCGGGTCTTCATTCTTACGGATTCTCGACCGGTGGGCGGGGCACAGTCGCGGCCTTTACGCTGCTTCAGTTCGGATACGTAGGGGGCGTGGCGTGGCTGAGAAAACGTCGACTTAACCTGCAGAAAACTCCGCATGGGAGTTCTGCGAATGAGGCGCGCGCGTGATTCGGATCTGTTCCTTTTCGAGTGAGAACGGCGGTGGAAAGAGGATCTTATTCGCGCTTTGCGTTTTCGTGTTCTTCTCCTCGGATGCATTCCGCTTGCGGGCGGATGAGCCGTCGGTGGTGTTCGAGCACCGTACGGGCCCTGATGCCCGGGGCGAAGGACCGACCTGGGATTGCGCTCCCGAAAAGTGGGTGGAAGAACCTCGGGTAGTCGATGCGGTCTTTGTCGGTGAACTCGAAATGACTTGTTTCCTGCCCGCATCTCCTCAGAGTGGGATCGCGGGGGTACGAGCAGAGATGGAAGAAACGCTCCGCCGGACCCGGGTCATCCATTCTGGTCCAGAGTCGATTCGCGAGTCAGACCTGGATGGAAGAAAATATGATGTCACAGTCGCCCTGAAGGATGAGGGCGAGGGGATTCGGGTTCGTGAAGAAGCGATCATCGCTTCGGACGAGACGAATCATTTGGTTTACAGAACAGAGTCGCGTGAAATTTCAGCTGAAGGAATGGCTAGTTTCCTAAAGAAAGTGGCCTTCCGGGCAGATGTGAAACGTCGCACAGATGGAAGCGGCTTCACAGTCAGTTTATGGAATCGGATCGACGTAGTACGCCCTTGGTATGCGATGGAGTGGGTTTTCACTCCAATCGCGAGGAAGTCAGTTTTGAAGAAATTCACTAAAGTCCGCCAGGAGCTACTCCCGCGGATTGCACGCAGTATTCGCAAGCAGAATTCGTAAGGAATGGGATCATGAGTCAACACGGAAAAATCGGAATCCTTCTCTCCAATCTTGGCACTCCTGATGCGCCTGAAACCGGGCCCGTCCGACGGTATTTGGGCCAGTTTCTGATGGATCCTGCTGTGGTTGATATCCCGGCCATAGCGCGATGGCTTTTAGTCCACGGAATCATTCTGCGTACTCGCCCTTCGAAATCGGCGGAAGCATATCGGAAAGTTTGGACCTCGCGTGGATCACCCCTTCTGTTTCACACGCTCGACCTTGCTGATCGTGTGCGTGAATGGGTGCCCGCATCGACCGTTGTCGAAGTGGGAATGCGGTATGGCAATCCGTCGATCGAGTCCGCGGTGGAAAAGCTGGTCGCGGCCGGTGTTGAAAAAATAGTTTTCCTGCCGCTGTACCCTCAATACAGTTTAGCTGCGACGTTTTCCTCGGTTGAAGAATTCCGCCGTGTTTTGAAAGTCCGTAATATCAACCTGCCGACTCAAGTGATTGAGGACTTTTGGAGTGA
>CANMSW010000202.1 GCA_947500275.1 Bacteriovoracaceae bacterium
AAACAATTTCGTCCGCCGCTGCAAAACCCAGGGTCCGACGAATCTCATGCTCGATCGCAAGGTCGTTCTTCTCAAAAAGCTTCACATTCTCTTCCAGAATCCGGAGTTCAGCCTCCAGTCCTTCAACCTGAGACTGCTTCTCCTGAAGCAGTCCACGAAGCTCGAGCGCTTGAAGCACTCCAGGTGAGGAGAACGTTTGATCAAAGACGCCCGAAAGAACCAACGCCCAGATCAAAAAGAGACCAAGCCCAAGATACCGAGCCCCGGAACGCCAAATCCCAGTAGCGGCTTGATCTAACTTAGAAGCCCGAGACTGAACCGATGCTGCTGCCGCCAAAGAGACTCCATTCTCTTCATTTCAGAGCTCGAGATCCGACCGCTAAGAAGCGCCGATATCACTTACGCTGAAATAGGCTCGCCCCCGCAAACTGCGCTCGGGCACCGAGCCGCTCCTCAATCCTCAGGAGCTGGTTATATTTCGCAATCCGATCCGTCCGCGAAGCCGATCCCGTTTTGATCTGCCCACAGTCAGTCCCTACTGCGAGTTCCGCGATGAAAGTGTCCTCTGACTCTCCGCTTCGATGCGAGCTGATCGACGCATAGTTGGCGTCCTTCGCCATCTTCATCGTCTCAAGAGTCTCAGTCACACTCCCAATCTGATTTAGTTTAATCAGGATTGCGTTCGCTGTCTTCTGCTCGATTCCCTTTTTCAGAACTTTTGGATTCGTCACAAACAGATCATCGCCAACGAGCTGACACCGACTCCCTAACTCACGAGTCAGAAGCGCCCACCCCGCCCAATCATGCTCGGCCAATCCATCCTCAATCGATACAATCGGGTACCGCTGATACCAATCGGCATACATCGCTACCAGATCGGCTGAACTCAAAGTCCGGCCTTCAAACTGATATCCTTTTTCATTTCCGAACTCACTCGCGGCACAATCGAGCGCCAGAAAAATGTTTTTTCCTGGCTCATAGCCAGCCGCCCGAATCGCCGTGAGGATATTCTCAATGGCCTGCTCATGAGGTTTTTCACCCGAAAAAACGGGGGCAAACCCACCCTCGTCGCCGACGCCGGTGGAAAGACCACGGTCATGCAGAGTTTTTTTCAAATGGTGGAAAACTTCGGCCCCGGCCCGGAGCGCTTCCGAAAAGGTAGAAAAGCCTGACGGAACAATCATGAACTCCTGGATCGCAAGGCCGTTGTCGGCGTGCTTCCCCCCGTTCACGATATTCATCAAAGGAACGGGCAGCGTCACACCCTTCTGCCCAGACAGTTGCGCGATCATTTCATAGGCGGGCATGCGATTGATGACCGAATGAGCACGGAGGGCCGCCATACTGACAGCGAGAATCGCGTTGGCCCCGAGTTTGGACTTGTTCTCCGTCCCGTCGAGTTTCAACAGAACAGCGTCCAACTCACGCACCGACGAGAACTTTCGACCCACGATAGCGTCAGCGATTTCAGAGTTCACATGCCCAACCGCTTTTCGAACCCCTTTTCCTAGGAATCGCGTCTTGTCCCCATCCCTAAGCTCGAGAGCCTCACCTTCGCCAGTCGAGGCACCAGAAGGGACAATCGCTGAACCCACGATCGGCTCGCCGGGGTGGCGGGGGTTTTCCGCTGTCAACTCCACTTCGACCGTCGGATATCCGCGTGAATCTAAAACCTCGCGGGCGTGGAGTTTCAAGATCTGGAGAGGTAGGGTTTCATTATGGTGCAGAGTGGTCATGGACGGGAAGACTTCCACAGGACGGCAGGGGCGGCAAGTCGCATGGAGAAACTGAGGATATTCCTTTCTCATTTTTTTAAAAACACCCGTTCAACTCCGTTCGTCATCCTCTTTTCTTTAACGCTCCTTCTCGCATTCACCGACCTTCAAGACTTCCGCCCCAACATGGACTCCATGACGTACGGCATCCTCGCTAAAAATATCCTGAAGACTGGAGACTGGACGACTCTGCATTACACGAAGCAAGCGTACTGGGAGTTCTACCAACACCCTCCGTTCGGAATCTGGTTTCTTGCCGTCGTATTCAAACTCCTGGGCACCTCTAACCTTGCGCTGAAGTTCGCCTCTGCCCTCATCATGATCGGCACCACACTCCTGACGGGCGCCTGGGGTTTTGTCCTCTTCAAAAATCAGACGCATGCTCCGCAGCGCGAAAGTGCCACTGCGGCTCTTCTCTCTGGCCTGATCCTTCTCACCAGTACGCGCTACTTGAAACCTGCAGCAGGCTACTTACTCGACTCCCCGCTCGCGCTTCTCTTGGTCGCAGCAGGTCTCAGTTTCCACCTCTCCCTGGATGAAAGCGGAAGCCGGTGGCGTCACCGCGGACTCAGTTTCTTGTCGGGCTTTCTCGGGGCGTTGTCACTTTTGTGCAAAGGCCTACCGGCACTGGTTCTGCCCGCTCTGATCTTCACAATCGGGATCGTAAGCCCGAAGACTCGAAAGTCCGCGCTTGGGTTTATCCTTGGGTGCTCCGTCCCCCTCTTTGGGTTTATGAAGTTCGGGCACGGCGACGTTTTTATCCGCGAATACTGGAGTCAATCGGTGTCGGCCCGAGTCGGGGGAAACGTCTCGTTCTCAAATCATTTGCAGCCGGTGCTCAGCCTTCTGAAGACATGGATCCCGTGGTTTCCGATTTGGCTCGTGAGCCTTTCTTTTTTATTTAAACGCCTTTGGAAGCAACCTACCGACGTTCGCGTTTTACTCCCCGTCGGGCTCTCCCTTGGCATTTTACTGGGATTCTCGCTCAATGGCCGATTCCTCGAACATTACCTTGTCCCTTTTTTCCCCTTTGCCGCGCTCTCGATAAGCCTCGTATGGACATCGTGGCTCGCGACCTACTCTGAGCGAATCGCAAAAGCCACGGCCGCCCTCACAGCCTTGGCCTTAGGCGCGGCTCTTTTTCTACCCATGGAATTCCAAGGCGACACTCACCGCTCCCCCCTTGTTCGACTCCACGAGCGCGCACAGACGGAGTGCAAAATGATATCACTGAGCACCCGCCTGATCTATGCACCTCAGACCCTAGACCTCTGGTATGGACTTGCACTGGGGGCCTGGGCCACTCCATGGGAGCCAACCGTCGCGTTTTCAGAGGCGGATATTCCGAGGGAAGAAACCATCCTGCTCGTCCGGAAATCAGAGAAACCGAAACCTGCTCACTGGAACGGGACGGTTCTCCTGCAAGAAGGGGAATTTCTGCTCGAGACGAATGACGCGCGACTCAGCGCCCTTTGCCGCGCAGCAAATTAACCACGTGGAAGGCTGCAATCTTGTATGCTTCCGCATGCGTCGGGAAGTTAAAGACAGTTCGGATGAACCAGCGAACATCCCCACCAAGATCCATCACAGCTTGACCGATATGGATCAAATCAGCGGCATTATCTCCGATGATATGGACCCCTAAGATTTTGAGCGTCTTCCGGTCCACCAAGAGCTTCAATAAACCCCAGCGGTCACCTACAATCTGTCCGCGGGCCATCTCGGAGTAGCGAGACCATCCGACCACAAAATCGGCCCCCTCGGCCACCAACTCGGCCTCGGTCTTGCCGAGCGTCGAAATCTCAGGAATCGTATAAATCCCGTAGGGAAACAGCGGGTTAATCGCGCGCTCGGAAGGATCCCCAAGACTAAACGCGTGGCTCGCAGCAATCCGTCCCTGCTCGTAACCCGTCGACGCGAGCGCAGGCGCCCCGATGACATCACCCACGGCATAAATCGTAGGGACGCTGGTCCTTAAGTGAGAGTCCACTTTCAACAGACCCCTCGCATCTCTCTCAATCCCTAACGCCTCGAGCCCGATGCCTTCCGTATTTCCATGACGCCCCATCGCGACGAGCACCGCGTCCGCAGTGACCTTCTTGCCGCTCGAAAGAGTCACCACGACTGAAGTCGCTTTTCGCGCGCCCTTGGCTTTTCGCGACTCCACCTTCACGGCCTCCTGCCCTAGCAGAAGCTCCATATTTTGGGATTCAAAGCGCTCAATCAAATGCTGAACAATATCAATGTCAACACTCGACAGAACCTGTTCTCGCTTATCGACCAAGAAGACCTTCGACCCGGCAGTCGAGAACATCGAAGCATACTCGCAGCCGATAATCCCCGCCCCCAGCACGACCAAGCGCTTGGGAACCTTCTTCAGAGACAGAATCGTATTGGAGTCGTGAATCGCCTCCCCATCAATCTTCAAGTGACTCGGCGCCACAGGGCGTGCCCCGACTGCAAGAATGATATACTTCGATTCAAAAAAATGCGTCGTCGTGCCACTCGTATTCACGACTTCGACGGAGTTCTTTCCGGTGACTTTTGCCCACCCTTGGAGCAACTCTACGCCATTTCGCTCGAGCTGATCCGAGATTATATCACTTCCCGAGTGAATCACGCGATCGCGGCGTTCAATCAAGCGATCCATGAGCGGGAGGCCCGGCTTGGAGGCACGGGAACTCAACGAGTAACGGTAGATGGACTCCCGAAATGCTTTTGAAGGAATCGT
>CANMSW010000203.1 GCA_947500275.1 Bacteriovoracaceae bacterium
CCTCGAATCCCAGAAATCGAACGAGTAGGGGTTGAGTCCTACCCAAAGAGCAGAATACCATCGTGAAACGATGACTTCGACCCTACTGCAAAATGCACGTGCTGCGATTGGTGAACTTGTTCTGACGGGATTCACAGGCCCAGACCTTCCCGAGACGACGCGTCAGTTCTTACGACAGGACGGCATCGGTGGAATCATTCTCTTTACGCAAAATTACGAGGGAACGGGGCAAATCGCCGAGCTCATCAATCAGGCTCAGGAAGCGCGCAAAGGTGAACTCCCCCTGTGGGTCAGCGTGGACCACGAAGGTGGACGAGTTCAGCGTTTCAGAAAGCCTTTTACCAAAATCCCCGAGGCGAGTGATATTGCTGCGAAAGACTCACCCAAGCTTGCCTTTGAAATTGCAAAGCTGATTGGTCGTGAGCTGCGTGCGGTGGGAGTTAATCTCGATTTCGCGCCAGTAGCAGATATCAACACCAACCCCAACAACCCCGTCATCGGAAAACGCTCTTTCGGCGGTGACGAGGAAACGGTTTCAAAATTCGTCACTGCCTTTACTCGAGGCCTGATCTCCGAGGGGGTCCAAGCTTGCATCAAGCACTTCCCCGGCCACGGCGACACGCACCTCGATTCACACCTTGCCCTCCCCTCGATCGATACGGATCTTGAAACGATGCGCAACCGAGAATGGCGGCCGTTTGAAAAGGCGATGCGAGCAGGCTGTAACTTCACGATGAGTGCGCACATTGTCTGTCGTAAGGTCGATCCCGAGGTTCCGGCAACGCTTTCGAAAAAGATCCTGACCGATCTCCTCCGCGGCGAACTGCACTACACCGGGATCATCGTGAGCGATGATATGGAAATGAAAGCGATTGCCGATCACTTTGGAGCACAAGACGCTCCGGTGCGCGCCATCAACGCCGGATGTGATCTAGTGATTTACCGATCCGAAGCAGCTGCACGCGCTGGATTTGAAGGCTTAGTGAAAGGCCTCGAGACCGGAAAACTTTCTGCCGAACGAGTGCTTGAATCAGTCGAAAGGCTTCGTAAACTTAAGAGCGAAGTCCTTCCGCCTTGGAAGCCCACCGAAATCACAGAACTGGGCTCGAAAATCGGGACGAACGAAGGCACGGAACTCGTGGGCCAAATCACCGGGTAGTGACTTTTTTCGCCCCACCTCATTCACGAGACCGGGGCCCGCCCTGTTTTCTTAAAATCCTGAGTACTCGCGATAGAGACCAAAAACGTTTCTCATCGCATCCGCCGTTTCACCCAGGGTGGCTCCGGCTCTGACCGCCTGGAGAATGAGGGCCTGCAGATTCGCGCCGCCTCTTGCACCGTCTTCGAGCGCCCTGAGCGCCGCCTGAGTCGAAGTCTCGGAACGCTTCGTCCGGTAGGAGCGAATCCTCTCCACGGCGGATTTCTCAAGGTCAGCCGAGATGCGCATGATTTCAACTTTTGAGCTCCCGCCACCTTCTTTGAAGCAGTTGACCCCAACCACTTTCAAGTCGCCTTGATCGACAGCCCGTTGATCACTGTAGGCAGAGTTCAAAATTTCATTCTGAATGTAGCCTTCTTCGATGCACTTGACGGTCCCACCTCGTGCATCAATATCCTCAATGTACTTCCAAGTCCGCTCCTCAATCTCCTTCGTCAAATTCTCAACGAAATAACTCCCGGCGAGCGGATCAACTACATTGGAAACATTACTTTCGTAAGCGATGACTTGCTGGGTGCGAAGGGCAATGCGAGCGGCAGTTTCACTTGGGAGCGCAAGGGCTTCATCCAGGGAGTTTGTATGGAGGGACTGAGTGCCACCTAACACAGAAGCTAAGGCCTGCATCGTGACCCGGACGACGTTATTCTCAGGCTGCTGAGCTGTCAGCGTTGATCCAGCCGTTTGGGAGTGGAATCGCAGCATGCACGAGCGTGGATCCTTGGCCCCAAACCGCTCTTTCATGAGGCGCGACCAAATCTGTCGGGCCGCGCGAAACTTTGCGATTTCCTCGAAGAAATCATTATGAACGTTGAAGAAGAAAGAGAGCTGACCCGCGAACTCATCGACGGGCAAACCTTTTTTCATCGCCGATTCGACATACGCAATGGCGTTGGCAAAGGTAAACGCGAGTTCTTGAACCGCAGTCGAGCCGGCTTCCCGAATGTGATATCCGGAAATACTGATGGGGTTCCACTTGGGGGTATTCTCAGCGCACCAAGCAAACATATCCGTCGCGAGACGAAGCGCCCCTTCCGCAGGATAAATGTAATTCCCCCGGGCAACATATTCTTTTAGGACGTCATTCTGAACCGTCCCGCGCAGCTCGCGAGCCGATGCTCCTTGCTCTTCAGCCACGGCAACATACATCGCCAGCAGAATAGGAGCGGTGGCATTGATCGTCATCGAGGTCGACACTTTCGCCAAATCGATCCCACGGAACAAGGTCCGCATGTCGTCCAGGGTGGAGATCGAGACCCCTACCTTCCCCACTTCGCCTTTCGAGCGCGCATGATCCGGATCAAAACCAAGCTGGGTCGGAAGATCGAATGCGACCGACAAACCCATCGTCCCTTGGGACAGCAAATAGTGATATCTCTTGTTCGATTCCTCGGCAGTTCCAAAACCCGCATACTGCCGCATGGTCCAAAGACGACCGCGATACATGTCTTTTTGTACACCGCGGGTAAACGGGAAACCGCCTGGAACCCCCAAGCGCGCCTCGAGATCGGACGGGAGGTCGCTTGCCGTATAGACGGCTTTCGTGGGAATTCCCGAGCGAGTGACCGTTTCCTTCGATGACGATTGGGGGGATTTGTCTTTAGTCATAAAAGCTCCAAAACTTACTCGAGAACCAAAAGAGGGGCACCCGTTTCGACCGTTTGTCCGGGCTGCACATGAAGGAGCTTCACGATCCCGTCGCTGTGGGCACGAATCTCGTTCTCCATTTTCATCGCCTCCATCACGAGAAGGGACTGATCTTTCGTGACGCTCTGACCGACTTCCACGAGAACACGAACGATTTTTCCCGGCATTTGGGCTTTCACTTTCATGCCTTTGCGCTTGCCACTGTCCGCGCCAGCGAGCTTTTCGTCGCCTGGTCGCATCACATGCACGCCTTCGTAGGCCTCGGACGAACCGCGCTTCGAAATCAGAAAGCCGCGTCGACCTTCTTCGTCTTTTTCGGCCTGAAGATCGAAACCGTAAAGACCGCCGGGAAGCTCCAGCCAAAGACCATCGGCATCTTCCCGCCAGCTGACTTCAATCTCTTCAGAGGAAGCGCCGGCTTTCGTCACACGAACGCGTGCCGATCCTTGAGGGCCACGAGGAATGGAAAGCCATTCCAAATCAAATGGGCCAACTTTCGACTTCACAGCACTCATGGGCGAACTCCTTCACGTCGCGCTACCCAACCCCACAAGGATGAGGGGCCAGTTGTTTCAGCGCTTTGGGCGTGGGACTCCGGGGACTCCTGAATCAGCTCAAAAAGGGAAAGGGCAATGGCAGCTTCTTGAGAGATCGACTCCGAGGATGCCAACGCGGCGGTCAAAGCAGGTGTGGAGGCAATCAAATCCGTAGGTGTATCACCCTCGATCACTTTTGCATCGCGAGTTAAGCGCCGTAGAAAAGTCAGATTTGTTCGCAGCGAACCCTGCCGAGTGCCATCCCGACGCTTCGGAGGTTCAACCCGCACTTCATCCAAGGCTACCCGCATGCGCTCGACCGCTTCTGCACGATCACGCCCCCACACGGAGAGCTTCGCAATCATCGGATCGTAATGCTGGCTGACTTCACCGGCCTCGGTAAATGCAGTGTCTGAACGAATGAATGCTCCGGATGGGAAGCGAATCTGACCAATCGGCCCAGGCGCAGGGAGAAAGGTACGAGGATCTTCTGCATAGAGACGGACTTCGAGCGAGCTTCCTCTTCGGGAAGGCGATTGAGGAGGAAGACTCCACTCCCCTGCCGCGAGCAATAACTGCCAGGCCACGAGATCAACACCTGTTACCCACTCGCTCACGGGGTGTTCGACTTGGAGGCGAGTATTCATTTCGAGAAAGTAAAAATTAGCCTGGGAATCAGCTACAAACTCGAACGTGCCCGCACCTGAGTAGTTCACGTGCTTCGCTACGCGAAGGGCGGACTCAAACATCTTCTCCCGCATTTCAGGGTACTGCTCCATCAACGGGGACGGCGATTCTTCCCAGACTTTTTGATGGCGCCGCTGAATGGAACACTCACGCTCGCCGAGGTGAATCGCGCCCCCTCGACCGTCCCCAAAGACCTGAACCTCGACATGATGAGGACGAAGGATCAACTTCTCGACGTACATCGAACCATCCCCGAAAGCATTCAAAGCTTCGCGGGACGATCCCTCAAACGCCGAAGCTATCTCTGCTTCAGCGTCCACACGGCGCATGCCTTTACCCCCGCCCCCCGCTGCCGCTTTCAAAAGCACAGGATAACCAATTTCCTTCGCGTATAAGG
>CANMSW010000204.1 GCA_947500275.1 Bacteriovoracaceae bacterium
CATTTGCGATGGCGTAATCGATCGCCGAACGAACTAATCGTTCGGTGCCTTCGCTCGAAACGGGCTTCACACCAAGCCCCGTGGTCTCAGGGAAGCGAATTTTGGCAAAATCCTTCGGATAGGTCTCTTTCAGGAAGCCCAACAACTTCTTCGCAGCTTCCGTGCCTGCTTCAAATTCAATCCCAGCATAAATGTCTTCGGTGTTCTCACGGAAGATCACCATATCCACTTTTTCTGGATGCTTGACGGGTGAAGGAACGCCTTTGAACCACCGTACAGGTCGCAGGCAAACGTAAAGATCCATCATCTGGCGAAGCGCGACGTTCAGGGAACGAATCCCTCCACCGACTGGAGTGGTCAAAGGCCCTTTAATCGAAACCAAGTAATAACGAAGAGCCGTAAGCGTATCTTCAGGGAGCCAGTCCTTGAATTGATTGAACGCTTTCTCGCCCGCAAAGACTTCGAACCATTCAATCTTGCGATCACCGCCATAAGCCTTCTGAACTGCGGCATCCATCATCCGCTGAGAGGCACGCCAGATATCAGGTCCGGTCCCGTCTCCTTCGATAAAGGGAATGACCGGGTTCTTCGGAACATTCAGTTTTCCATTTTGGATGGTGATCCGCTCACCGCGGGTAGGCGCCTGCAAGTGCTTGAACATGTAGTAAATCTCCTGAAGAGTTTGAGCGCGTTCAATCTTAGTCGCTCAAGAAGCAGGCGGTCAATCCGCAAAACCTCCTGAATCCCGAGGAAAAGCAGGGTTCTTTGCAACAACCGAGTCAACGGGTGATCGCCCGGTCAATAATGCAGCGAGTTACGCTTGGGCACTCACCCTCGGAACTCTCGGAGCTTGCCCCCTTGGGTCTCCCGAACCTCAACTCGCCGTGTCGCAAATGCATCCAGATCAGAAGAATCGTGGGTCACCCAAAGCAAAGGGACCGGTTCAGCCGACAAAAGCTCGGCAAGGGCAGTCCGAAACTCAGATCGCAGGGCAGGATCGAGCGCAGAAAAGGGCTCGTCTAAAAGAAGAATCCTGGGCCTCGTGACCCAAGTTCGGATCAACGCAACGCGCTGACGCTCGCCCCCTGAAAGCTGCCCGATCGAATCGTGCTCCCTACCCCTGAGACCAAAACGGTCCGACCAAATGGCGATTCGAGATTTTCGCTCCCCTGCCGGGACGCCTTGAACGCGAAGGCCAAACTCAAGATTCTGTCCAACCGTTAGGGCCGGAAAAAGCGCAAGATCCTGAAAGACAAACCCGAATCGACGGTCTTCCGGACGAACCCCCGTCCAATCCTGGCCAGCAACTCGGACCTTTCCCTGCTCCGTAGACTCTAGTCCAGCGATCGCCCGAAGCACCGTGGTCTTCCCACAGCCACTCCGCCCCACCAACGCGACGCGCTCCTCGGGACCTACGTTTAGATCGGCTAAAATCTTAAAACCCGGGCGCAGAATTTCTAAACCTTGGACTTCAAGACCGTCCTTTTGAATCGAGCTCATTCTTTTCTCCTCGAAGCTGAAACCCAATCCTGAATCGCCGGGAGACTCACTCCCACCCCCCAAGCGAGAACACGCATCAGTAGCATCCCCAGAACACCGGTCAGTAAGAGGACAAGGAGAATTCCTTGAACCTCATCGAACTGATATCTCGCAAGCGCTCGTGAAACCTGGACCGGCAAAGGAACGCCGGAACTGAAGTCACCTCCCGAGAAAAGACTCAGTGCCGCTAGATCGCCTAACGAGGCGAGAAAAAATGCACCCAAAACTGAAACGAGTGGACCGCGCCACCTGGGCCACTCGATCGACCAAAACGCTCGATAGGGGGACGCCCCCAGAGCTCGCGCTGCATCCATCAAACGGTGCTGCGGGCTATTGACTAAGGGCCAGAGTGATCGAAAGAAAAATGGAACTCCCAAGACCGCCTGGAGAAAAATCACCCAATTCAGTTGGTCGGAAAACGGATCCATCCAGGGTTCAGCGGCAAGCCAAAACCCAAGCCCCAGGACAAAAGTGGAAAGGCCGGCGGGAAAAAGCGCAGAAAAGATAACCCACTTTTTTTGTCTCTCCGTGGAGTTTCGAGCAGCGCGCAAAAGAAGAGCGGTGAATGCAGCACAGAGAGAAAGCGAGCAAACTGCAATTCGGGCGGAAATCTGAACCGCTGCCTGCGAGTCCGGCAGAAGACTCCACCGATAAGCGGAGGAGAAACTTTTCATATCGAATGCAGCAATCCAAGGAATCAAACCGATGATCAAAGCGATGAGAGCAAACCGGAAAGAGTTCAGGCGCCGATGAGGCCCCACCCAACCTCGATGAGAAAAGGCTCCTTCACTTCGACTGCGAGACTCCATGCCCCTCCACTCGTATCGCATGAGAAAAAGCCCCGGAACGAGGGTACAAAACGACTGAATGAGCACGCACGCGACTGCGCCCGGAAAATCAAGTTCGGAGAGACGGACCTTTGAGTAAATGGCCGTCTCGAGCGTTTCAACCGGAGGCCCTCCTCCGAGCGCCATCACCACCACGAAACTCATCGCGCAGAGCTGAAAAACTTGAAGACTCGCCCAAAACAGCTCGGTGCGAATTTCCGGAAAAATCAAAAATCGAAATAACTGGGCCGGACGACTCCCCAGAAGGCGCGCCGCTTCGATTCGTTCGCTCGAAAGAGCCGCGCGCGTTTGCGCCACACGCAAAGTGAGCCAAGAGGAGTTCCAAAAGGCGTGCACTGCGACCACCGCCATCAAGGAGTAAGACCAAGATGCCGGCCAAATTCCCAGGCGAGTCAGAAAACCGTTTTGTCCGATCCACGCGACGGCAGCCGCCACCGTAAGTAGGGCGGGAATCCCCATGGGGAGTGACAAAAGAAATTCAACCGAGCGAGGCAATTTACCGTTGGCGCGTGCCCCCATCCACAGCCCTAAGGGGACGCCAACGAGAGCCGCGCCCAGCAAACTCAGAGCGGCTTGACGAAGGGTAAACCAAGCGATCGAAAGAACGGTTGGGTCTCTGAGCGCTCCAAGTACACTTCGAGAGCTTCCCTCGGTGATCATCAATTCGCGCAGGAGAGCCAGAAAAGGAACCGCGAGGATCATCCACCAGAAATGAACAAAAAAAGGAGTCCCTTGCGTCTGACTCGGAAGATTCGAGTGCAACGAAAAGGAAGTCTCCGGATTCCGACTCTTCTGGATAGGATCGAGCGAGCGCATGAGTGAATCCAAGCCTCGCACGAACGAACCACTTGCTCAACTGATGTCAGCGCCGGATCGCCTGATTCCAGCGCGCAAGCGTGTCTTTAAGTTCATCCCCGGACGACCGTAATGATATCAAGCGACTGGGTCTCGGAAGTCCTTTAAAGGGGTTCGGAACTTGAACGTCGTTCCGCACAGGGAGCATCCAATTTCCCTCGGGAATCATGGCCTGAACCTCCTTCGACAAGAGGAACTCCAGGAATTTCTTTGCGGTTTCGAGGCGCTTTCCTTCGACTCCTTTTACGATGGCAGCGCCCTCAATCTGAACAGGCATGGCGTCTGGGAAAACGACGGCCCGGTAGCGACCCTCTCGATCCCCATTCATCTGATGGTAGGCTTCACTTGTCGTGTAACTCCAGACCAAGGGGGACTCGCCCTTCAAAAACATGCCATAAGCCTGATCCCAGCCAGGCGCGAGATTCAGCCACTGGGAGGAAAGCTTCGACCAATAGGACTCCCAGCCCTTTGCGCCCTGCTGTGGGTACTGCGAGCGGGTGAAGAACAGAAACGCAAGGCCGGGTGTCGAGGTCCTGGGGTCTTGGAGCAGAAACTTCTTTTTCATCCGGGGAAGCAGAAGTTCGTCGAGTGACCTCGGCGGAGCAACCTTCGATTGAGTGTCGTGCATCAAGGCAAAAACACCATGGTCGAAGGGAGTAAACCCCTCCTGAAGGAGCGGCCCTAACGCTTGCTTCAAGTCCGGAGTCACCGAACTGATCCCTTCCGGAGCGAACGAAATCACGTGCGGACGAACACGCCCCCACAGGGTCTCGTCGAAACCTAAGATAAGATCAGATGAGGGCTTGGCCCTTCGAGCCTCAAGTTCGAGTCGCGTCGCGAGCGTTCCCGCGTCACCCGCAGAAACGACTTTGACTTTGCATCCGCAATTTTTTTCAAATGCAGGAAAGAGTTTTCCGCCCAACCCCGACTTCGAAGCGAGGGAGTCGTAAGTCGAAATGACGAGATCTGGAGCAGCCCAGGCGAAATCACTCGCCAGGCTGCACCCAAGAATTCCTAACGTTAAGAAAACCCTAAGGTTCATCATGGGGACTATTCTCACAGGCCCCCGGCTTCGATTCAACTGGGCGTCGCGTTTCTTTCACTGGAACCCCCATTCCCTCGGTTCGGGAACCGCCTGTTTTCAATAATCGAACTTTCGACACGGAGGCATCTGGGCTGACCTGCTGCGAAGTCCA
>CANMSW010000205.1 GCA_947500275.1 Bacteriovoracaceae bacterium
ACGATTCGAGTCCTTTCGCTTTTAGGGATTCCAAAAGAAATTCAGAGCCCAAACGTGCTTCAACTGATCTTCCTGATTCTCAGGGTGATTCACCGAATTGAGGAGATAACCGGTTTCAATTCGCCACGTTTCTGAGTTTTGCCAAGACACTCCGATGAAGGCGCGGTTTTGATCGAAACCTGCTGCGAGCGACGATGAGGGCGCGTTCAGATTGAAAAAGATTTCATCGACCAAAGCGAGCGACCACGGTGAGTCCACCACCAGTGGGACCATGGCTCTGATTTGATGGCGAATCCTGAGGCCCACTTCATCCGCGCCGTGCAAAAACCGCTGTTCGAATCGGGTCCGGTTCGTCAGGGCGACACCATTCAGTTTTAAGTCCCACTGACCCTGCTGCCAGGCCCGGTGCTCCCACGTCGTAACCGGCTGAAACGCAGGAACCGCAGCATATCCAACTCCCCAAGTCATTAGGCCATCGGTCGGAAAGAGTAAGGCCGGCCGGAAAATCACTCGGTCGAGATTTGAAAAATCTCCGCCCAAGCGTGGCTGAAGCTCGATATAACCTCGAATACCTTCTGATATTTTTTTCTGGACGATTAAGGAAGTCCACTGTTGAAGGTCCACATCCGTCGCAGATGCAACGAGGGGGATAAAGAAACAACCGACGATCAAAATCCAACTTTTCAACTCTCTCTGGATACGCGTCACGTTGAAACCCTTCTGATATCGGCCAAAAATCGTTTCTGCCTTGCAATGATGGGTCCGCTGATCAGGCTGCGAGCAAAGCGGTCAAAAACCAGAGGAAAGAAGGAGACGACTCAAGCACCCGCACCCAGAGCCCGTTCGCGGCATTGCCTGACCACAGAGCGGGTGCCGCCACTCCGATCAACCAAAGCACCCCACAAGCGATGACGGTAGCGGTCCTTAAAGCGGAGCGCTCGACCCCCGGCGACTCGTCCGCCGCTCGATCCCAGACTGCAAAGGGAGCACCCAAGAGAAACAAACTTCCCCACTTCCAGGAAATCGGGTGAACGAGCTGAAGAAACAACAACCAGGGCGCCAGCCAACGCCAGGGCTCCGAGAGCGCGGGCATGGGGCGCCGAATCAGGACCCCGAGGAGCAACCCCAAAAGAATAGCCGATAGCCCAAGGCCGATGCCGGGCGCCGTTTCAAACCAGCGCATCCCACTCACCCAAGCACTCTGATTATCTGCACTGATGAAGAGGGACTGGGGCGCAAAGACCACCTGTTGGTACCAAAGCTCGAGAAGAGTCCGGGCCCGATCTGATCCAAAAACAAGAGAAGGCGCGGCGGCCCCCCAAGTCACGATTCCAATCAGGTAGCCCGTCATAAAATGGCGAGCCCGCTTCGAACGCTTTCCGTAAAGGTTCCAATGCGAACTCATCATCACGAGGAGGTACGGCAGAAAGAGAAGAGCTGTCCCGAGCTTGAGTCCGGGAAGGAGCCCAAGCGCCAAACCGGCCCCCCCCGGGCGGGGACGGAGCAGAACCGCGGAAACAACCGCCAGGACAAGAATCCAGAATTCTAAGTGACCCGAACGCAAAGCTTCAAAGACTCCAGGCCAGGCTAGGACCATTCCGGCCATCAGACAGACGACCGACCGGCGGCGGGAATAGCTTGAGCCCAAGACCAAGGCTAACGCCAAGGCGAGAATACAGAAACGGGAGGCCGTCAGCCAGTCCGCTTCAAGCCGTGCTCCGTCCCCATCTTCCCCCCCACCCGCATCGGCTCCTGTCACGCCAGGCTTTTCTAATCTCGCTTGCTCCCCACCTACCCAAAAGGTCCCAAGGGCGAGTACAGCCGGCGAGTACGGATAGGGTTGGCGCTCCCAAGGGCCAAAATAGGGATTTTCCCCTCCCCTCGCTCGGTCCACCTGTCGGACGAACGACTTGAACTCCTCTGGGACTGCGCCCTGAAAGCCGGCCTTACCCACCATCCCGCCGGGCTGCCCCGGGACCAAGGCAAACAAAAGGGCCGAGACCATCCCGATGAGCACCCAGGCCCAAATCCGATATGGAACTTCAAAAATTCGGACGTGGAGTTTTGAGCGCATAGTGTTAAAGACTTTACGATGGCTTTAGAACGTGTCCAGAAAATCCTTGCTCAAACCGGTATTGCTTCACGTCGCAAGGCGGAAGAACTCATCACTGAAGGCTCAGTCACAGTGAACGGAAAAGTTGCCAAACTTGGCGACAAAGCCGATCTCGCGACTGACGCGATCAAAGTGAATGGTAAACTCCTTCGAGGCCGCGAGCCTGAGACTTACCTCGCCTTCTTCAAACCGAAGGCTGTGATCTCAATGATGACGGATCCTGAAGGCCGTCCGACCATCGCAGATTATACAAAACGAGTCACAACGCGCGTTTTCCCGATTGGCCGTCTCGACTTCATGAGCGAAGGCCTCATCCTGCTCACGAATGACGGCGAGTTCGCAGAGAAACTGCAACGTCGCGACGATATCCCTCGCGTCTATCATGTCAAAGTGAAGGGGCATCCAAACGAAGAAATGCTCGAACGACTCCGCCGTGGAGCGCGCTTTGGCAATCGCCTGGTTCAACCTCAGTCGGTCCGTTTGTCCGACGAATACTCGAACAAAGCCCGGATCGAAATTGTGATCGTGGGCTCAGGCGCTGTCGATCTGCAAGCTTTCGTCGAATCCCGAGGATTCCTCGTCGAGCGCATCACTCGGGCAGCGATTGGACACTTAACTGTGAAAGGCTTAGTTCCTGGCGCAATGCGAGTGCTCGAAAAATCGCAAGTGGAAGCACTTCTGAACCAGCCCGAACTCGGCACCCGGATGATTGAACGATCATCCACCAAGAGAGCACGATTCCAGGCTACCAGCGAAGAAGACCGTGAAAAAATGCGTGCGCGCGCGCGCGGAGTAAAGCCACGCCTCACCAAAATTCGCGAAAAACAGGACGATTACCGTGAGAAAATCGGGGCTCCACGCAAAAACACTCGCGTAGAAGATGAATCCGATGCGCCACGTGAACGCAGCGCCCGCCCAAGCCGCGGAGCTCCAAGTCGCAGCACCGAAGGACGTCCTGAACGGATTGGCTTTGGAGCAAGAAGAAGCACTCCAGGCTCCGAGCCGAGCGAACGTCGCGGACCAAAGACAGGTGGAAAAGGATTCGCGAAAGACCGTAGCGAAACTCGTGCCCCACGAACCTCACGTAGCGAAGGCGGATACGGAGTTTTCCGTGAGCGCGACGGCGGCGAAGATTCCCCACGGGGGCGTAAGCCTCTTGGCCGAACCTCCGAGCGTAGCGAAACTCGCTCACCTTCGAGAGGCGCAGGCCGTTCTTTCGGACGCAAGTCCGAAGGCGGAGAAAAGTCTTCAGCATTCAAGGTGAAATTCGGACGCGGCGAGCGCAGTGAACGCCCAGCTCGTAGCTTCGGCGGCGAGCGCAGTGAACGTCCAGCTCGTAGCTTCGGCGGTGAGCGCAGTGAACGTCCAGCTCGTAGCTTCGGCGGTGAGCGCAGTGCTCGGGGCGGCGCAGGTCGTCCAAGTTCACGCGGCGGGCGTCCTGCCGGTGGTGGCGGACGCAGCGGCGGCGCAGGCCGTCCACGCGGACCTCGGCGCGAACGCTGATCGAACTCAACTGACTGTAAAAAAAGGGGCTCTGCGAAAGCAGGGCCCCTTTTTTTAGTTCAAAATGACTCTCACGTTCACGCCTCACCGGGTGGCCCATGGGGGCGTTCAATTTCGGCTAACGCCTCAAACGGATCTTTGTCTTCCAGGGCCACCGATAACAGCCCCCCTAGATATCGATCCATCATGCGTACATTCGTTCCCACCAGGTTATGAACCATCTGTGAAGTGAGTTCGCCCCCTTCGACATCGATCGAGGTCTTATATCTCACTTCTCCGTCATTCAGATCGATCTCAAAATTACCAATGATCGACCCGTAATTTGCACGTGTAATAAACTCATTCACGGCAGATCGCCGATTTTCAGGGACCTGCTGTGTCGGGCGCGAATAGAAAACGAACTGCTGCTGATCTTCGCGTGTCTGAGCAAAGCACACCCACTCTCCACGCTCGCCTCGAAAACCTAGACGAAGGACGGGCCGATCCGGGAGAACATCAAAATTCCAACCCCCAGCTTCGAAATAATCTTTCACGACATCAAAGAGAGTAGCCATTCACATTCCCCCGTATTGAACCCACTCGTTCAATGCTTTCATGAGGGCCGCTGGGCACTCCTTTTGCGGAAGGTGTCCGCATTCCGGGGCCTCGCGTAAACGAGCTCCATGAATCCGCTGCGTAAATTCACGACCCGCCTCGGGAAAAGTGATTCGATCCTCTTTCCCCCAAAAGACCAGCGTGTTCGCACGAATCGCTCCCAGATGGGCATCAAGACGCTCTTGCTCTAAGAGGACCTGTTCAAGTTCAGGATG
>CANMSW010000206.1 GCA_947500275.1 Bacteriovoracaceae bacterium
CTTTCGATATTCATCGAGAGTAGTTGCACCGACGCACCGAACTTCTCCGCGCGCTAGCGCGGGCTTCAGCATGTTGGAAGCGTCCATCGACCCTTCTGCAGCGCCTGCCCCAACGAGCGTGTGCAGCTCATCGATGAAGAGAATCACCTCCCCCTCGGCACTGGTGACTTCCTTCAAAACAGCCTTCAGACGCTCTTCGAACTCGCCGCGAAATTTGGCGCCCGCCACCAGCGATCCCAGGTCGAGTACGAGTAGCTTCCGGCCTTTTAAGGATTCAGGAACGTCGCCGGCCGCGATTCGGAGCGCCAGTCCTTCTGCAATGGCAGTTTTACCAACACCCGGCTCACCGATGAGGACCGGATTATTTTTTGAACGCCGCGAGAGCACTTGGATCACTCGCCGAATTTCTTCATCGCGTCCAATAACGGGATCAAGCTTCTGCTTGTAGGCAGCATCCGTCAGATCGCGACAGTATTTCGCCAGGGCCTTAAACTTTCCGCGTGGCTCCCCCCCATTTTCCGATGAAGAGGATTGAGTCGCTTTCAGAGCCTGATCAAAAGAGGACTGCGTTAGACCCGCGTCCTGAAGAAGCTTCGCTGCGGGGGTTCCTCTGAAAGCACTCCCCAGGAGTGCCAAGATGATATGTTCAACTGAGGTGATATCCGAGCCTCTCTTACGCCCCTCGTCCTCAGCTAAGACCATCAGGCGATTGAATGGGCCCGACGCGTAGATTTGACCCGTACCTCCACTGACGCGGGGAAGCTTTCGCAAGACTTCCTCGACCCGAGATTTCAAGGCAGGCAGGTTCACCCCCGCCGCCTCTAAGAGATCGCCGGCGTGCGACTCGCCGGAGTCCTCGTCCTCAAGCAAGCCCCAAAGCAAATGTTCGGGTTGTAACTCGTGGTGTTCATTACGGATAGCCGAAGCCTGAGCGCGACTGAGCGCTTCCTGAAGGGATGGTGAATGTCGGGTTGCCATAGGGCGCCCTCCTCTACAAAAGGTGGTGACTGCAAGTGAGGCGTCAACCCGGTGAGGTGAAATTTAGTCGGCAGGCAGTGAGCCGGCCCAGTGGGTAAAAAAACGCGAGGGAGACCGGGTCGCCCTCGCGTTTCTGAACTCTATAGAACCTAACTTCTATGAACCATCCGCTCAAAATACGTCGTCAGGCGAAAGCGTGAAGTCTACAGCATTACTTTCAAAAACCCTACCTACGCCACTCGCATCATTGACGCTGCCACAAGAGATATCGAAGCTTCCCGTCGCCAAGGTACTTCCGGCTAGCGAAGTTCCAGCCCCGTTTGCGGTGCTCGTGCTGTCGACCAGCCCCGAGGAGCCGGACAAACCGGTGCCATCAGTCCCTGTGCCACTGGTGGCTTCCTCGGAGGTCGGATCCGGGTGATACACGGTCAGCTCTCCGCCAATCGTACCGCTCGAGTGAGTGCGAACGCACCTGAATGCTGTCGAGTCGACACGGCCCCCGCGAATTTCGACAGTCTGCATCTCGACTGACTCATCCGTGGTGCCGTAACTTAGGCGCCCGTAGACTGCGTGGTCGCCCCCAGTCGGACTTCCTGCTGCCGCGGTTGCAGAACCCAAATAGCTTGACGCAAATTGGGTTCCGAAGAATTTAACGGTTTGCGTATCCACGGTGCGGTCCCATTGAACATACCGAAGGCGCTTGTTGCCGTCGGCTTTCATTGGATTTGAGCCTTGAATCAAATATCCCGCAGAAGAATCGCCGGATCCCTTCCACCACAAAGTCATGAAAACTACGTCATCGAATTTCACTTCAGCTTTGGCCACGTATCCAAGACTGGCCGCAAAAGTCTCGGTAGGAGCGGTGAGATCGAGGACAATCGTACCGGTTCCACTCGGATCGCTCTTTGTGATCGTAATCGGTAGGGCGCTCAGATCGGGATCGACTTCCATCAGATTAATCAGACGACAAAACACCATCTCGATATCTGCCGGCTGAATGTCATTGAGGCGATACAATTCTTTGTGAAAATGCTGAAGGACGTTGTTCGCGTAGGTACCACTCGCTGGCGCAGCCGCAATCACTGAGGTGAAGGCGTCACGGCAGGCGTCATTGACACTGCCTCCGCTACCGCCTCCACTGCCGTCTCCAGCGGCAAACGCATCCTGCAGAAAAAGGGAAAGATCCGCCCGTGGCGATTTCGCCTGAGCCCGACCCTTATTTTGTAAGCCAGTGGCTCCATAAGTGATCGCTAGGGTTGAAACTGCCGCAAGGGCGACAAGTGCTTTTTTATTCTTTTTCATAGTCGAAGAGATTCCCATGAGTGGCTTCAAAGAAGGCGATTAGCTTGCATCGCTTGAAATTTCAGATGGAAGCGAGGAGCTTGACGAGCTCGTGCTCGAACTCGAGCTGCAAGCGGCGGCGAAAAGGCTAAGCGCGAGTACAACTACCCAGTGTTTCAACATGATCGGATCCCTCATTTCGGTTAGATGATCATTCTATGATCACCTAAAACCAGGTGGGCCGGGATCGGTAAGTCTGCGAAGAGTGCGATTTTCTATGGATCAGTGGGCAAAAACTGATCTCGGCGTCCGGGGACGGCGATGTTTGCTCCCACAAAAAAATGAGGGGCCCCTTTTTTTTCAAAGGAGCCCCTCACGAGTCGGCCGATGCTGACTCAAGACTACTCCTTGAGGTCTAGCACCACCACCGCGTAAGCCTCGCGCCCGCTCCCGTCGCTCCGCAGGACGCGAAGCAAGTAGCTCTTTTTCGCATTCACGAGCGCGAAGAAGTCATCGATGGTTGCTATTTTTTTACGATCCACCTCAACAATGATATCTCCACGCTGAACTCCCGAGCGATCGGCCGGAGCATCATACTCCAGATCACTCACCAAGACTCCCTGGGTTGATTCAGGGACTCCAAGCTCACGCGCCATGGCTGGCGTCAGCGTCTCAAGGTCCATTCCCGTCGGAACTTTCTCTTTTTTCTTCGGGGGTACCTTCTTTCCTCCCCCATGCCGATTCTCCGCGATTTCATCGCGGCTTGGACGCGCCATCACTTCAATATTCAGCGTGAGCTTTTTCTTTCCGCGAAGAACCCGCATTTCCCCGCGCTGGCCCACTGGCACTTGCGTGACCGCGTTGATGAGGTCTCCAGCCGAATGGATCGGCTTCCCATTGAACTCAAGAACCACGTCGTACTCTTTTACCCCTGCCTTTTGCGCTGGTTCACCCGGGTAAACCTTCGCAACGAGCGGATTCTTAGTGTTCTCAGGCAAATCAAGTTTCAGAGCGAGTTCTGGACTCATCTCGTTGACGAGAACACCAATATAACCGCGGGTGACCGTTCCCTTGGATTTCAGTTGCGGCAGAACCGTCTTCACCAGGTTGATCGGAATCGCGAAGCCGATCCCTTGTGCCCGCTGATCAATCGCATTGCTGATGCCGATCACTTCACCGCGAAGATTAACGAGGGGCCCCCCAGAGTTTCCGGGATTAATCGGCGCGTCCGTCTGCAGGTAGTTGGCCAGAACAAAATCCGGAGCCTTCCGCTCTTTAGCCGATATAATTCCGTGGGTGACCGAGTGTCCCTGACCGAACGGATTTCCTACTGCAATGACGTACTCGCCCACTTGCAAACTTTCGCTGTCTCCGAGGGGGAGCGGAGCAATTTTCTTCACCGATTTGACTCGAATCAGTGCCAAATCGAGCTCGGTGTCTCGTCCAACCAACTCGCCATCGGTTGCTTGCTCGTCTTCACTCTCCGTGAAGTGGATTTTGATTTCATCCGCCCCATCGATGACGTGATTATTAGTGAGAATGAGCCCTTCCTCGATCAGGAACCCGGTACCGAGGGAGTAAGCCTGCGAAAGACCTTTTCTTTCGTTCGGCGCCACACCGCTTTCGTCACCCTCATCATACTGGTCGCGTTCGTCATCCGGTTGTGTGCCGGGGCGTCCGCCACGCTGATTGAGAAAATCATCGAAGAACCGTTTGAAAAGGTCCTCGGGGCGTCCAGCGCGGCGGCCGCTCTCGGGACGAACTTTCTTAGTGGTTGATATATTAACAACCGAGGGTACGACGCTTTTTGCGAGCTTTACGAAAATATTCGGATCTGCTCCGCCTGCCTCGAGGGGCGTTGTTGTCGTAGCGGCTTGAGCAGTGGTGCTTTCGCTCCAATGTGGGGTTTCGCGAGAACCTCCCCCAGTGCAGCCCAACAAGGTTATCATCATTTGGAGTAGGAGAGCGGTGCGCGCTGATCTTAAAATCATTTCTGTCCCCCGACCTGAATCGTGCGTGCTGCATCGATAAAATGCATGCGCGTCTGAAAAAGAAGTTGCTCGAGGAGTTGGCCTTCATCGGCGCTCAGGTTACCGCGAGTCTTTTCACTCATCAGCTCAAGCAAGTCGATATTCTGCCGAGCGAGCTC
>CANMSW010000207.1 GCA_947500275.1 Bacteriovoracaceae bacterium
AAAACTTCATTCTCGATAAAGATGTGAAGGGCCGGATCTCGATCGTGACCAACTCGCCGATCACCATCGGTGACGCATGGAGGGCTTTCCTGACCGCTCTCGACATGACTAATTTCGCGATGATTCCATCCGGAAAATACATTCGGATTGCACGTCAGCGAGAGGCCCGCGACAAGCAACTCAAGACTTTCACAGGCGATTACGCTCCAAACACCGATGCCCTCATCACTCGTCTCTTCCCTCTGAAATACCTATCAGCGGAAGAGGTTGCGCGAAACTTCCGTAGTTTTATGCCTGCCAACTCGCGCATCATTCCTTATGAACAGACCAATACGGTGATCGTAACCGACACAGGATCGAACATCTCGAAGCTCTCGAAGCTCCTCGATATATTAGACGTTGAAGGTTACGACGCCGGCATCGAAGTCATTCCGGTAAAATATGCATCAGCAGTCGAGCTCTCAAAACTGATTGATACCTTAGTCCCAGGTACCTCAACCGGAGGAGGCGCAGGAGGGGCTACGGGGGCGCGCTTCGGCGGATCGAAGTTTACTGCTCGCCGCACCAAAGAAGGCGGCATCATCAATACGATTATTGCCGATGAGCGGACCAACACCTTGATCATCCCCGCGAACACCAAGGGAGCGGGCCAGATTCGGGAACTGGTTTCGAAACTCGACCAAAAAGTCTCTGCGAATACAGGCGGCGGAAAAGTTCACGTCGTCTATCTGCAATTTGCAAAATCAGAAGACATCGCCCAGACCCTCAATAATCTCTCCCAAGCTGGCGGCTCTCGTACGGCGAGTGTCTCGCCAACAGGTGCCGGCACTGGATCAAACCCCGTTCAAGGATCGCTCTTCGAGGGGGCCATTCGTGTGAGCGCCGACAAGGCAACCAACTCGCTGGTGATCACAGCATCTCCGACCGACTTTGACACTGTTCAACGGGTGATCAATAAGCTCGACATTCCACGTGACCAAGTTTTTGCCGAAGTCGTCATCATGGAAGTCGCGTTGAATCGCGACTTCACGTATTCCTCGAATATCATCAACCCGGCGTCCGGTGTTAACTTCGTAACGAATACGGATCTTGCATCTTACCTTACAGACCCAATTTCGCAAAAAGGGGCCATCCTCAGTTTTGCAAACGGCGGCACCACCAACTTCACGATTGGTGGAACGGAGATCGCTGTTCCTAACCTCCAGGGGCTGATCAAAGCTTTGCAGACCACGTCGAACGCGAACGTGCTTGCGACGCCTCAAATCATGACCCTCGACAATGAGGAGGCCACCTTCGAAACCGCCGAAAAAATTCCAGTCCCCACTGCAACAGCGATCCAAGGCTCGGTATCGACGAGCATCTCAAAAGAAAGCGTTTCGCTCACCATCACGATCAAGCCCCAAATCAATAAGCTATCGAACTTCGTGAAACTCGATATCCAGGCTAAACTCGCTGACATTTCTAATCGTGAACTGCCAGCGCAGGTTCAGGATTTGGCTTTTGCTACGGTGGATCGAAGTGCTAAAACGAGCATCGTGGTTGCTGACCGTGACACAGTCGTCATGGGCGGCCTCATGCGCGACAACCAGAGCGAAGTCATCTCAAAAGTCCCTCTCCTAGGAGACATTCCGCTCCTCGGCTGGTTATTCAAGTCAAAGAGAACCGAAAGCCGAAAAACCAACATGCTCATTTTCATCACTCCGCAAATCGTGCGGCAATATGAGAAGGTCCGCGCGATCTTGGATCAGAAACTTCGTGAACGCGATGAGTTCCTCGAAAGCGGAACGGGCGGAGAAGATGGCAACCGGAAACACCGCGATAGGCTGATCCGAAACCTCCCTGACATGAACCAGATCTTATCCGAGCGCCCCCAGAATGTTCAGTCCATCGATCAAGCAGAAGCTCCTGCTGAAGAGCCCGCTCCGACGACTGATCAAGGCAACGAAGCTCCAGCCACCGGGACTGGCACTTAAAGGATTTTCATGAACCCACAAAGCACCTTCCAAGGACGAATTTTCAAGCGAGAAGCTCCCCGAATCGGGGAGCTCCTCTTGAAACACACGTCTTTGACTCCGGCGCAGCTCGAAGAGGCCCTCGCTCTGCAGTCTAAGGAGGGCGGACTCCTTGGGGAAATCCTTGTTCGAAGAAACATGATTCTCCCGCATGAAATCATGCGGGCACTCTGCACCCAGCTTGGACTGACTTTCATTGAAGATCTGAAGCCCAATGAGATCGATCCTAAAGTGGTCGCAGGAATCCCCATCAATTGGGCCAAAACAAAAGAAGTCATCCCCATCGCTTTGGAACAAGGCCCCCGCGGTGAAACTTTGGTTGTGGCTGTAACCGATCCGGTTAACGAAACCATCGCTGATGACCTGCGCGTACTCACCGGCAAGAACATCCGCACTGTCGTAAGCACAAGCATGCGCATCCAGGATGCGATCAATCGCGTCTACGAGCGAACGAGTACTAATATTGTCGACACGATCGAAGGCGAGTTTGAAGAGACTCTCGACCTCGAAGGCCCGATCGATATTTTAGAAGCAACCGAAGATGATGCTCCCGTCATTAAGTTCGTTAACTCTCTTCTGTTCAGGGCCGTCAAAGAGAAAGCTTCCGATATTCACATCGAGCCTTTCGAAAAAGAATTTGTCGTTCGTTATCGAGTGGATGGAGTCCTCTACGACATTATCCGGCAACCCAAAAAAGCTCACGCAGCCATTTCTTCACGGATCAAAGTGATGGGCTCGCTCGACATCGCAGAGAAGCGTCTTCCACAGGATGGTCGGATTAAAATCAAGCTTGCCGGCAAAGACGTTGATATGCGTCTTTCTACCGTTCCAACGGTTCACGGTGAACGCATCGTTCTCCGGATTCTCGAGCAATCGTCCACTGTCTTGGGTCTCGAGCAGCTTGGATTCAGCGAACGAAGTCGCGCGATTATCGAGAGCCTGATCTCGAGGAAGTATGGAATCATCCTGGTTACCGGACCTACAGGAAGTGGTAAATCGACCACACTTTCGGCCTGTCTGACCAAGCTCAACAGTCCCGAGAAAAATATTCTGACTGTCGAAGATCCAGTCGAATACCAAATTCCGGGCGTAAACCAAGTTCAAGTCAACACGAAGATCGAACTCACCTTCGCGCGTGCACTCCGAGCCTTCTTGCGGCAGAACCCAGATATCATCATGGTCGGGGAAATTCGCGACAAGGAAACCGCCGAAATCGCCATCAATGCGTCATTGACGGGTCACCTTGTGCTCTCGACTCTCCACACCAACGACTCGGCCGGTACAGCCACGCGTCTTTTCGATATGGGGGTCGAACCTTTTCTGGTCGCGAGCTCACTCTTGGGCGTGATCGCCCAGCGACTCATGCGGAAAGTTTGCACAAAATGCCGGGAACCCCACACTCCTACTGAATACGAGTTACAAGAACTCGGGTTACCCTCGATTCCGCCCGGCTCCACTTTCTATCGCGCAAAAGGTTGCCCCACCTGCTCGAATAGCGGTTATCAGGGGCGTACCGTCATTCACGAATTGATGGTGATCGACGATAAAATTCGCTCGTTGATCGTTCGTGCTTCAGACGCCGGTGCCATCAAAAAAGCGGCACTCGATGGCGGGATGATCTCCCTTCGAGAGGACGGCATTCGGAAAGTTTTGCAAGGGATTACAACCGTAGATGAACTCATGCGCGCAACGCACGCCGAGGTCTAAGTCATGCCTCTTTATGATTTCAAAGCCATTGGGACCAACGGCAAGTCGCAGCGCGGGACCATCGACGCGGAGACTGCTAAGGCCGCTCGAGTCAAACTGAAGAAACAAGGCTTTTCCGTAACAGAAATCACTGAAAAAACTGCCGCTCGGCCGAATCAAGGCGGATCGATCAGCTTTTTCGGTTCCCGGGTTCCCCAGGCTGAAGTGACGACCATGACGCGTCAGTTAGCGTCCCTAGTTAAGGCCAACATTCCTCTCGTCGAAGCGCTGAACGCGTTGGTCGAGCAGATTGAGCTCCCGGCTTTAAAAGTCGTGGTCGCTCAAGTTCGCCAAGATGTAAACGAAGGATCAAGCCTGGCAAAAGCCGTCGGTAAACACCCCAAGGTTTTCGACAACGTGTTTATCAACATGATCGAAGCTGGTGAGAGTTCAGGCACCCTGGGCCTGGTGCTCATCCGGCTCGCCGACTTAAAGGAAGCCCAAATGCGGCTCCGAGGCAAGATCATCAGTGGAATGACCTATCCGACGTTGATGATGTTCGTAGCCATCGGCTTGATGATCGCGATTTTCACATTCGTGATTCCCAAGCTCGCCCAAATTTTTGAACAAATGAACAAAGAGATGCCGCCCCTCACGGCCTTCTTGATCTCCATGAGTACGTTCATTATCGACTATTGGTATGCTCT
>CANMSW010000208.1 GCA_947500275.1 Bacteriovoracaceae bacterium
AAACGCGGAGAGAGGGACGGCCCAAAGGATGACTCCAGTACTTTGCCAAAACCCCATGACACCGAGGCAGGTGACACCGGTGATCGCCCAATAGAGGGTCCGGTCCCAGGAGAGGGGTATCGCGGCACGGCGAAGCAGGGCGCCAAAAGGCTTTTGGGCACATGCGGAATGAATCAAGCCAAACAGGAGTATCAAACTCACATTCCAAAAGGATTTAAAGGCTAGGCTGCTTTCGCTGAAATCCATCCATGGCCAGCCCCATTGAATCGGTAACCAGGGCAGCGCGCAATTGCGCTCGATCCAAAAGAAAAACAGAAGCGACGGAAGGGCGCCTAGACTCAACCACAGTAGAACTCGCAATAAAGAGACGAAGAAACGTTGCATGTACCGAGAGGTCTACCTGATCACTGGCACTGTTGAAAAGTGAATGCGCTGTAGAAGTGGCAAGTTTCAGGAAGCCGGCAGAGGGGGCGACCCCGAGGTGACTCACTGTTCACATCGCCTCGCTCTGGGCTCCGTGCGCGGATCAAGCGCTCGATGGGGGCTCGTGCAATCGGAGTGTCGAGTCGGACGGAGCTCAGAGAGAGACGCGGAGCTGGAGATCCTTGCGGTCGTGGCGAGGCGCTCGGCGTCACTACGGGCGAGTTGCTTGGCGAGGGGGCGGGCTGCGGAGTGACTGCGGGAGAGCTGGTCGGAATAGGCGATGGACTTGCGTTGACCCAAGTGGAGGGAAGGGGACTGGGTTCTGCGTAACGTTTGAGATGCCACTCAGAAAATACTTCGATTTGGGGGCGATCAGGATCTTTGCAATCAATTTGCCCATAGAGCTGGAGCGTGAGGGGAGATTCGCACGGTGCGATTTGAAAAGGATCCGTCTGAATCAGCGCCTTTCCACCGTCTAATTCGATAGAAAAGGTCCCATCGGGCATGACCATCCAAGTTCCAAAGTCCTCTCCTTGACGCGCACCTCGAGTAGCGAGGGTTTTCTTTCTGCAATCGGCCTGGAGCAGGATGGGTCGTAGGGGCTCATCTAAGACGATTTGTGGCACGGGGATCGCACACTCCTGCAGAATCAGCGGCAGTGCGCGCGGTGGCGTAAAAGTACCAAGCGGACACTGCGCGCCAAAGTAGGCTTGTCCCTGCACGCGTCGAAGGCCCGCGTCTCCAGCGTTTAAGGCGGGCGTTCCTGCGGCATTCTCGTTGGGGGCTGGGTTGTCTGCTAACTCGTCGCCTTCCCCAGGTTTTCCGCAGCTCGTCGCGAAGAGAGGAAAAGCGCAGGCTAATGAAACCAGAATGGTGAGTGTTTTGAGCGAAGTAAGGGAAGAGGACGCCATGTGCGCGAGGGTTGCAAAGCAAGCGCCATGACGTCCTCTTTTTGGGAGAAATTCGAATCAGAATAATAGGATTCCGCTAGGGGTCGATGTGGCAATCCTGACTCTGATACTCATTGAAGACCGTCTCAAAGGCTCCGCTGGTATAAGTCTGGCAGCCGTTGAATGCTTGCGCGCCCTGGCGAAAGCCCAATTGGCAACCCGAAAAAGTAGCGGTTTCGCAGACGGGCAAGGGGGGTTGCGCCGTGAATCCCGGAGCATTAAGACCACCGACTTGGACGCTTGCCGAGCAGTAGCCCGCGCCCGAAATCAGGCCCACGGCGACTCCGTCGTCAAAGCAACTTCGATTGCAGGAACGGTAGGCAATCGCCAAGCGGTCCCAGACCTTTTGCCAGAACCGGGGGCTTTGCAAGCGACGTTGCCAACGAGCGCGCATGCGCTCTCGCATTCGCCCGCGCTGATCCCAACTCGGAGGAGAGCCATAGCCATTGCCGGGTTGAGTGGCAAACTGGACCGAGCCTAGAAGTTGATTCGAAAGCCGTCGCAGCATTTCTCCAGCTCGCTCACAGCCAAGCCCCGCCATCGATTGAGTCATGAGCTCGGCAGCTTGAGCATCATCTTCGTCACCCACCGACACCGGAGGCGACTGGATGGGAGTTTGCTGTCCCCAGCCGTATTGAGCGCGAGCTTCGAGTGAGCTCAGGCTTCCTTGAGCCCAGAGTCCCAACGTGAAACCCAAAAAGCCCAGAGTGATTCGACCTAAAGAGAGTTGGCTATTCTTTTTGGAATTCATAGTGACCTCACTCCGCCTCGGCAAAACCTGTGTCTCTACAGGCTTGACCGACAGCGAGTTCGACTTGCGCGGTTTGAGCCCAGTCCCAGCTGGAGCAGGTTCTCAGTGATTGGGTGAGCGAAGCTCCGCATCCTTGAGTGACAGCAGAACTTCCACCACTCCATCCGGCGTAAAGTGGCTCAAAGGAGTACTCGCTGGTTAACTCCACGCCACTTCCGTGAAGCTGACAGAGAAAGCTTCCATAAAGGGCTCCTGCGAAGTCTCCTTGGGTGTAACTCCATTGATCGCACTCACTGCGCGCATCTCTCGTGCTTGAGCGAATTGCATCGAGATAGCCCCGGTAGAAGCCGCGAGTCGAGGAGAGACTGGCTTGCGCGGGGGGGCGAATCGATCGCGTGACGACGATGAGCGCTTGCTCGAATTGAGCCAGTGCGCTGCAGCCATTCTCTCCGAGAGTGCGTTGTTTTACTCTTTCGGTGAGGATCGAGCCATTACGATAACCGAGTTGATAGCCTTCGGAGTAGCCACCGCCTCCGATTGCAGCAGGTGACGAAGGGTAGGTGGGTTGGGCCGCCAGGGGAGCGGCATCGAGGGTGGGGGTAGAAACAACTGCGGGCGGAGCGGCGTGCGTGGGAGCGGGACGACTCATGGCCGAGGCACTGCCACAAGCGACGAACGGGAATGACAGGATCAGGGTTGCGCTACGCCAAAGCAGGTGAGCTTCGTGTCTGGAGTTTGCGGTAAACATGATTTTCTCCTTTTCTAAGTTAAGTTGAATAATGAGGATTCAAGCCTGGGTGGGGTTACCAAAGAGGAGCCGAGGCAACGCGGCTGCTGGATTCGGAGCTCACGGAGCTGTAGCCGTAGCCACGATCCCGAATAGGGACGTCCGATGGAACAAAGCAGTCTTGTCGCACGGAGTTCTCGAACGTTTGTTCAAACGCGCCCGATGTGTAGGCAAAGCATGCGGGGATATCGAACGTCGCCGTTTGCACGTACTGACTCTTGCAACCCATCACGAGGTTCTGACCACAGAAGGGGAGCCCAGGTTGACGGATAAAGCCTGGGTCATAGAGCCCTCCCACAGCGATACTTGCCGAGCAGTATCCCTCGGCTGAGATTCTGCCGATCGCAGTTCCTTCGCTAAAGCAGCGGATTTGACAGCGATCATAGGCCGACTCAAGTCCGCCAAAAAGGGCGTCGGTGTAGCCTAGATAAAAGCAGGCTGCGAATTCGCCACCCATGTAAGGCCGCGCCAGTGGAGTTTCAGAAATTATTCGAGCCAAGTGATCCAGCCGATCACACGTCTGTCCCAAGCGTTGCCAAACCGAAGAGACGAGCCGGTTCCCGTTTCGCAGGCCCATTTGGCGACCGCGATCTCCGGCAGACCCGGGCTGGTAGCAGGTTTGCCGGGTTACGTAACCGAAGCCCCCGGAATTGGGGTAAGCATGCGCGCGGTTGAGGAGGAGAATCGCAGCGGCTGATAAAGCGGCCAGTGCGAGCGGGAGGAGGATCTTGGGGGACAGCGTCGTATTCAGTTTCATAATAAACTCCTGAATGGGGTTTGAGTTGAGGGAACCGTCAAGTTTCTGTGCCTGACGGATGAGCCCCATGTGCGCGCTCTGTGCCAAGCGCCATAACCCAGCAGATTTCGGGCGATGTCGATCGAATTTATCGGATTTTCGTTTGAGTCGATTCGGGTTTATTGCTTTGCGTTAAGCACTCGAAGATGCAAAGGTTAGGATAAGAATCGAGAGAGTGCCCAATGGCTGAAGTTCGAAAGAATAAAAAAATCTTGGATCGAAGCTCCGACCAAAATGATCTGGTGCGGAATGGCCCTCTTTTGAGCTTCCGGCGGAGTCGCTGGTGGCAACTCGCACCTCTGAGTCGGAGTCAAAGTGATTCCATTGGTGCAGAAGTGACCGCAAGAACCGATCGCGTCGGAGTGGCTTTTGCTTGGATGGTTCTGAGTGCTGCGTCTTTTTCGCTGATGGCAGTCTTTGTAAAGCGTCTCTCAGGCGCATACACAGCGGGCGAACTTGTTTTTTATCGTTCGATTGTGAACTGGGCCGTCATCACGGTCTGGATGCTTTTCAGGGGGGAGTCTTTTCTCCCACCCGGAAAACCCCTCTTGGTTTTTCGCGGAGTCGTGGGCGTAGCCGGAATGGCCTGCCTCTTCTATGCAATCGGTCATCTCCCCCTGCCCATTGCGATGTTGCTTTCTTGGTGCTCTCCGATTTTCGTCATCCTTTTTTCGAGACTCCTGCTCGGGGAG
>CANMSW010000209.1 GCA_947500275.1 Bacteriovoracaceae bacterium
CCAAACGATCCCCAGGTCTCACTCGGGTCTCGCGACGAAGCCCTTCCGCAAGGCCACTCGAAACATGATCTGCGAAGTGCTGGGCCGTCTCATTCGCGTTCTTATAGTAGTCGCGCGTAATCTCAAGGGACGCTTCAAGCGTGTTTTGAATCTTGATTGAAAACCAACGATCGAAGCTCGAATTGATATAAATCGCGGAAATCAAGAACAGCAAAAGGGTCGGGGTAATGGAGAATGAAAGAAACGCGATAACAAGCTTTGTCTTGAGCTTCGAGCCCAGGACCTTGCGACGACGCTCGAGGAATATTTTGCCGATGTTCCGAAAGACGAGCCACAAGATCGCAATCAGGAGAATCAGATTCAGGTTCAACAACCCGAAAAAGACGATCGAATTGGCAAACGGTACGGAAGAGGAGGTGCGCGCGAGTCTAAACTCGACTGCGGTCAACCCTAAGAAAAGGGACATGAGAAGGGCTGCTATCAGCCACTCTCTGCGACGCTTGAGGGCCTCGGAGCGCTTGACCTGAAAGCCATCGAGTGACTCACTCTCGTCAGCTTGAGGCGCCGGTGATTCTTCTTTGTTTCGACTCATCTAATTAAGGGAGTCTCAGAGCGCGGCCTCTCGGGCAAGCACCTCGATGACCTTACCCACCCCTCGCTGCAACTGGCTGCCCGCCACCAGATCCACAATAGCCGGTGAAACATTGGACTCCATTGCAAGCCAGTACCGAACATAAACTTCGTTCGCGCCCAACTCGCGCACAAACCATGAACCGTCTAACCTCTGAAGGGCGGAGTCTTCAGGTGCAGGCCAATTAGACATTTTGGGCGTCAGCTCCCATTCACTGCCGGTTGGGAGCTTATGGACACGCAAGAAGTGCTTAGACGAGAAAGGCATCCCCATGGCCGAAAGGACCATGTGGCTCCAAACGTAAATCAAATTCTCGGCCGGTGACTCAGCCACAATGCGACTTGCGCGCAGATGTGGCATCCCCATCTGGACGTACTGATCAAATTGAAGGGATTTGGTCAAAAGTTTATCGACTGAAACCTGAGTCAAAATAGCTGAGCTATCGACAAAGATGCGTCCATTGACGGTCCTTTTCGAAATCATCGGTTTCCCCGCCTTAGCCCGGAGAGCGTCCAAAGACACAGTGGGATCGATCTCATGTCGCCCCTCGAACGCGAAACTCACCGATGAAGAAAGGACCAATGCGAGCGTGATGATAAAAGATCGAAAAAACATATCTAAATCCCCTTGCTCCCTGAATCGCGGACTCGAAGGCGTCCATCGCCACACGAGTTCATTAGTTTTTGAACGATATCAGGGTGCGCCCCGATATCATGAGCCGTCAGGGAGCTCCATGAGAAATTCGGCACCCCCTCCCAGACGGTTACGGAACCAAAGGGTCCCGCCGTAACTATTGAATATCCTAAGAGATGCTAGAATGCCGAGCCCCGGCCGGCCGGAGCGAATCGATTCATTTCCTGCAATACCGATACGCGAAAACACTTCGGGAGAAAGCCCCGGTCCGCGATCTCGAACTTCGACCCTCCAGGCCCCCCCCCCGTGGGGGACTTGTGAATCCAGAGTTGACGAGGTTTGAGTCACCAATACTTCGATCGACTCCGATTGACGGAGGATCTGTGCCTGCGCAGCATTCTCGATGATCTGTGAGAAGGCATGTACAAGATTGGGCTCCGCCTCTCCAAGTCTAGCCCAAGCTCGTGACAGCGCATCCTCATCGAGTGAAGTCTCGAATCGGATCGGGATCAAAGAATTCTTAGGCCGACCCTCGAACTGACGGATTGCAGCTAATAGGGAGTACAAAATCTTCGCACGATGAGCTTGCAATGGCTCACCGGCAAGAACTGCTAGGTTCCGTAAGATCGGGAGCATCGACTCGGATGAACCTAAAGCGCTTTTAGCCAACTCAGAAGCGCGAGCAAAAGAGGCGCCCATCGGTCCTTCGCGATCAGCTGCATCCAAGAAATCACCTGCCATTCCCAAACGTGCGTTCACACGTAGGAATACATTTCCAAGCTGGTGCCGTAACGAGCGCAGGAAGGCTCCACGTTTCAGATCTGCTAATGCGCTCTGCCGCATGAGATCCGCAAACCGTCCTTGCATGAAGCGATGCAAGGTTTCGAGTCGGAACTCCAAGAGCATGTCGAGCGAATAGAACGATTCGACTCCTGACAATGCATCATTGAGTTTAAGATCTTGGGTCGAGTGGAGGTCCGCTTCATCACTTGAAAGGATGTAGATTCTCCCCAAACAGACCTTGCCAAGCGACGCTGATGGAACCACGTGACGCGCAGTCGATAAATGATCAGCCTGCATCATCACCAGCTGGGGAGGTTCTCCCTTGGATGAAGCCATCGGAGAGATATGCAGACGAAGAGCGTCCGAGAATGCAGCGAAGGCTACATTTTGAAGTCGCTCAAGTTCCTCTTGCCGAGTGCCGACAAGGACAAGTTCAACGGTGCGTCCCCCTAATCGCTGCCAAAGATCGCCTTCAGTCATGCGCAAAGCATTAACGCTGCGAGATTGCCCAAAGGAACCAAAATCGGGTCTGAAACCAGTTTTCTTGTCAAAACGAGAGAGACCACTTGAAACGAGTTCCGATAAAAAACAGAAAAATATGCTTTAAAATGGCTCATTTTTTTAGATTCTATTTTTTAGCACTGCAGGATGACTTGCTGGAAGAAGTGGAACTTATGAATGGCTCGGGCACTCAATTCGGCGACCGAGGCAAGAAAAAAAATTCCGACCAAAGATCTTTTGTTGCATGAGTTAAATTTAGCGTTCAGAATCAGGTCTGTGGTTCCAAATAGAAGCGAAGCTCTGGGGAGTTTCGTTTTACAAGTGTGGGAACCCTTTCATTGAGGAGAAAAATCAATGGCAACGAAGAAGAAAGCTGCGAAGAAAAAAACCGCAAAGAAAAAAACTGCAAAGAAAAAGACCGCCAAAAAGAAGTAAGGCGTTCTGATTCCAGTTTTAAAGTGTAAACCCCGATTTCACCTTACGGTGGTCGGGGTTTTCGCTTTTATGAAGCCTTAAATCCCTCTTTACTGCTCAGCAATGGCTCGAGCAATTTCCATCGGCAGTGAAGGACCGGCATAAATCCATCCGGTGTAGACCTCCACGAGATCAGCCCCCTGCCGGATGCGAAGCAATGCTTCTTCGGCACTATCAATTCCCCCTACAGAGACGATGGGCAGAGGAGACTTCTCGCGAACATTTTTAAGGAGTGCGCGCGATTGATCCCTCACGCGTCCGCCACTCCAGCCCCCACTCCAACTTCCCATTGATCCGGCTAGCGTGTTCGATAGGACCCACCCATCTACTCCCCAGCCCGGTGCACCTTCCAATAGGGGCAGTAATTCCGCTGACAGCGACATCTCAGGCGACAACTTCAAGAGCAGTCGCGGGATCCTCTTCCAGCTTTCCACTTCCTCACGCACAGATTGAACGAGAGGACCTATAAACTCTGGACTCTGGAGCGAACGAAGCCCCGGTGTATTCGGGGAACTCACATTAATGATGACCAGATCGACAAGATCACGAAAAGGGCCGACCGCGAGCACGTAGTCCTCATTCACGCGGTCTTGTGTCGTGTCGCGATTCTTGCCGATATTGACTCCTACACGGAACTCGGCAGGGAGTCGTTCTTTCGCTCTTGCTACTCGTCCGGCCACTCGCTCGGCTCCATCATTATTGAAGCCCATGCGATTCAAGAGGGATTGGGTCTCGACGTCCCGGAAAAGACGGGGGCGTTCATTCCCTAACTGCGGTTTTGGCGTAACGGTTCCCACTTCTGCGAAACCAAATCCAAGATCCGGTAGATACGGAAGCAGATGTCCATTTTTGTCGAACCCCGCAGCCAACCCCACACGTGAGAGGAAGTTTTTGCCGAATACCACGGGTAACCGACTCGACTCCGGAAGTGTGGTCTTCAGTCGTCCACTCAAAAGTCGATTGGGGCCCCCTCCGACCCAGGAGTTTCCGCGAATCAGGAGAAGCGACAGTTCGTGTACCAACTCAGGATCGAACTTGAATAAGAGGGGCTTGAACTTAGACCACAAACCTCGCCGCCAATTGCGGTCCCACCGAACTCCACTGGATCCATCAAGGCTCACGACGGAGCTCCTGCATGAAGAAACCGTCTGCCCCACCCAAGTTTGGACCAAAGTGGCCCCCGATGGACTTCTTGAATTCCGGGCGTCTCTTTAGAAACTCGTCAACGACATCGCGGGTCTCGATTTGGCGAAACGTGCAGAGTGAATAGACTAGACTTCCACCCGGCTTAACGAGCGAAGAATAAGTCTCAAGTAGCCTTAATTGAAGATCAGGCAGACG
>CANMSW010000210.1 GCA_947500275.1 Bacteriovoracaceae bacterium
GAATGTGCCCTCTTAAACATCCTCGGTTGAAACAGGGGAGAAGGGCAAGGTAGCATCGGAGTCCAAATGAAGCAGGGATGCTTTTTTTTCCGAGTTGAATCCGTTCTTGCCCAGAAACGAAGGTTTCTTGGGTCCGTTCTTTTGCTTTCCGCCTTGAGCTTGTGGGCCTGCTCGTCGCGCCCGTCGGCGGAGAAGAAAGCGAGAGCGATTCCGTCCGGTGGCGAGGTGTCGCCTGACGGAATTTCCGTGGAACTCGCAGGTTGGGTTTTTGGGGTCGGGCAGGCCGATCTGGCCGGCTCCGCTGCACGTTTCAGTGAGAAGCTTTCTCGATTTGAGTTGCCCGTCTCATCTTGGAGTTATCAGGCTCCAGGATTGGTTTCCGACTTTTCGCTCGCATCGAAAACCGGTTCAATCCTAATCAGTACGATTCGAGATATCGACTCCACAAATGGGCCATTTGAGAACGGTCGACATTTGGTGCTTTTGGATCGCCATGGAAAAGTACGGTTTCGAAAGCCCCTGGAGTCTCAGACACGAGTGCAGGCTGTGCGAGCGGATGCGTCTTTGGTCTACGTCTCGAATTACGACCATCATTTAGAAGCGGTCGAATCCTCAGGGCGATTGCGGTGGAGCATTGAGGAGTCTTGTCGTCCGGTCCCGTTGGATGCTGCGCAGGCAGTCCTTTGTGTCGAAGACGACGCCGCTACTCCAGGCAGTATTTTTAAGGTTTTCGATGATGATGATGGCCGCTTGGTCATGGATCGCAAAGCCAAGGGCGCGGATGATGTTGCCTCGGTTACCTCAAAGGCGACCCTCAAAGGTGTAGACGAGGGTGCGGACTCGCTTTCTTTTCGAAAGTCGACGGATGGTCGTTACTTTACGATCGCGATGACCGGCGGACGAATTGCACTTTATCGCGTCGGACGCACAACCGAGGGCGAGGTCTATATTCGTAGCCTTTGGGAGAGGACCGTCGAGGGCGAGGTGACCGACCTTTCGATCGCGGGCACAGAGTCGGAGCGGACCCTACTTCCAGGCGAGGCTCCGGAAGTAGCAGTTCTGCACTGGGTGGGATCCCATCAGAAGGTCAGTTTTTTTGAGAAAAGCGGTCTCTACCATTCGAGCTTCAAAGTCCCCGAAACAGGTCCCGCTCAACAAATTGAGCTCTCAACCTTTGCGGACCGAATTTGGCTCCAAGGCAATGGAGTAAGAGGGCAGTACCTTTCACTTTTTCGTCGGGATTCCCGTCAATGGGCTCTGGTCGCTCGGCGTTCTCTTTCGCGTGCCGCTGAGTATAGCATTCCATTCTCCGTGCTGAACGAAGGCGGGGTGGTCGCGGGTGTCGAAGAAAGTGCGAACGGTCGCCGAAGAAATCATCTGTTCGGACTGAATCGCGAGGGCGCCGTGACCTGGCGCTTACCGGTTGTGGCCGGAGAGGGTGCCTATCTCTATGGGCAAGGCGCCACCCCTGATGGTGGCTTTCTGTCCATTGCCACGGATGACGGCAAAGTGAGTGGATATCTGATTTCACAAAAGAAGTTCGCCCGAACCTCAGGGGATCCGGGCGAACAATGAATTAATTTATGAGTAGGCGGTTACTCGGTTAGCCTGCTTCGAGCGATGAGCCTGGCCAATCTGCAAAGAGCTCTTCCTGTGGAACTCGATCGTGGCGATGGAGCCGATGTTTAACGATCTCTTTGTGCTTCTTAATCTGTCGCTCGATGCGCTCGATGGCGATATCGATGGACGCGTAGGGGTCGGACGTTCCTGCCGCGACCGCGTAATCCATGTGATTCCCTCGGAGGTGGCATCTCGCGATCGTGTTCTGCCTCTCGGTCGTAAAGTGCCATTCAACGTGAATTCTTCCCTGGAAGTATCTTTCCAGCCTTCCTGTTTTCTCGTGCGCATATTGCTTCAGGGATTCAGTAGGCTCGAGGTGCTTGAAACTGAGTTGAACGAGCATTGCGGATTCTCCTTCTCTGAGGCGCATGTCCAGCGCCTATCAGTAGCTCTGTATCGGCGGGCCAACGACCCAATCCTGAATAAAGGAATGGGACGACGACCTGTCTCAATTTTTGGAAGTTAAAAAGAAACGAGATTTTTTTAGGTTCCGCCCGTGTTTGATGTGAATTGATATCACACCTTGCCACTGGTCAGATCGCAGGAATCGGCCACTTGAACCCGTCGAGAGACGAAGACTGCAGGCAGAGATCCATTCGAACAGGAATCAGGCCGGCTTTCGCAGCACCTCCTTCCGTATTCTTATTTTCGCGCAAAATGGCGATCAAATCACCTGTTTTCTTTTCCCTGAGGAGAGGATCCCCAGCATGTCACGGTACTTGGCAACGGTGCGCCGGGCGATGTCAATGTTTTCGCCATGGAGAAGTTCGACAATTCGTTGATCCGAAAGGGGATTTTTTGGGTCTTCCTTCGAGATCATTTGTCGGATCTTTTCTTTGACGGCTTCGCTAGCTAAGGAGTCGCCACCATCCGCCGAGTTAATGCTTGAGTTAAAGAAGTACTTGAGTTCGAAAATCCCCACCGGAGTGTGTACGAACTTGTTCGTCGTGACGCGTGAAATGGTTGACTCGTGCATCCCGATGTCATTTGCGACGTCTTTTAAGATCATGGGCTTCAACTGTTGAACCCCTTTTTCGAAAAAGTCGCGCTGCCTCTTCACGATGGCGTCCGTTACTTTATAGATGGTCTTCTGTCGGTTCGCGATGGATCGAATCAGCCAGACTGCGGATCGCAGCTTATCTTGAACGTAATCCTTCGTGATTTTCGCTTTCCCATCGGCAGCACTTCCGTCTTTCGGAGTGTTTTTCGCAGCCTGGAGAATGTTTTTGTAATACGGCGAGATCCGAAGTTTTGGCATGCCGTCCTCATTGAGAACGATCATGAATTCGTCTGCTACCTTATATACATAGATATCAGGCGAAATGTATTGCGTGTCATTCGTTTCGAACGACCGTCCTGGTTTCGGTTCTAATTCAAGAATCAGTCGAGTCGCGTCGATGACTTTTTCCAGAGGGATTGAAAGCGTCTTGCTGATTGCGCTGTAAGCTTTTCGTTCGAGCTCGGGTAGGTGCTTCTCGATGATCGTCTCAACGAGGGGTTGCCTCGGCGTCATGAACTTCGCTTGTACGAGAAGGCACTCTTGAAGAGTTCGAGAGCCGACTCCAATCGGATCAAAATTTTGGATAATCTTAAGAACTTCCTCTGCGTCCTCGGTCTCCATGCCCGTTTCTTTGGCAAGGTCTGCGATATCAGCATTGAGGTAGCCGTCCGCTGTGAGGTTCCCAATGACCAGATCTCCGAATTTGCGCTCCTCTGTGGTGAGTGACGCCATCGAGAGCTGCCAATTGAGATGGTCTTCGAGTGATGTTGTTTTCGTGAGCGCGTTCTCGAATGAGGGGAGGTCCTCATTGATTTCGCGCATAGAGGCCGTAGTGCTGCCGGGAGCGGAGTACTCCTCCATGTAGTTTTCCCAGTTAAAGTCATCGCCAGGCGCTGCCGGCTCTTCTTTGCCGGTGACAATCTGCTCCTCGCGAGGAGTGGGGCGCTGAAACGCTTCCTCGTCGCGAGCCTGTTCACCTTCAGGGTCGAGGCTCGACTCGCCCGGTGCCTCTTCTGGCGCTGTGTGCTCGCCATCCGGGGTTTCGGACAGTTCCTCGAGGATCGGGTTCTCCATCAGTTCTTGGTTTACAGCCTCTTGGAGTTCCATCCGGCTCATCTGCAGAAGCTTGATCGCTTGCTGCAGCTGCGGGGTCATTACGAGGCTCTGGCTCAGGCGTAGGCTCTGTTTGATCTCAAGTGCCATGGTTCTCTCTCGCCCTCGATTTGAAACTCTGATCGTTTCGTACGGATGTGACTCTCATTGTATTCTGCAACAGTGTGTCGTGCCAGACGCACTGCTCTGAATTCAATCAGAAGCCTTTTTCCGTTCCGTCAAAATCTTATCGGCATGACTCTTGCGAACCTTGAGGGTTCGGTTTGAGGCATCCTGGTCGTTCGCGCGTAGTCCCGGCTCAGAGTTCGAAATGCTCACCGAGGTACTTCGTGCGCGCCAGCGGGTCGTTTGCAATCGCCTCAGGAGTTCCGGACGCCAGGATTTTGCCCTCAGCGAGCAAGTAACCGTAGTCGCAGATCCGAAGCGTCTCTCGAACGTTGTGATCGGTAATGAGGATACCGATTTGTCGCGTTCTGAGTTGCTGTACCATTCCTTGGATATCCCCAACTGCAATTGGGTCGATCCCCGCAAAAGGTTCATCTAGCAAAAGGAATGCCGGATCGAGAGCGAGGGCCCGAGCCACTTCGACGCGGCGCCGTTCGCCTCC
>CANMSW010000211.1 GCA_947500275.1 Bacteriovoracaceae bacterium
ATCCCGCTCAATGTTCCGAAGATTTCGCAAACCGAGATGCCCGCAGATTACGTGGTTGGACTTCTTGAGCAAGCTCCGCTTGCCCCTTCTCAGTGGGATTTATCCATCGTTTTGAACGCGATCGATATGCTCGAGAAGCCTGAAAAACTCCCTGAACTTCAAGCAAAGTCTCTTCGAAAGGGTGGCGTCGCCATTCAGAGCTGTCCCTATATTTGGCATGAGTCGGTTGCAGCACGCCTTCGTGGGAAACTCCCAAAAACGTTGAAGGATTCAGCGCGCGCCGTGGAATGGGTCTACGAGCAGGCGGGCTTCAAGATTCTTCAAGCTTTTGATCAAATCCCGTGGCTCTTCTTTAAACACATACGACAGATTGAACTGTACTCGGTGCATTTCTTTGTCTCAAAGAAGACAGGGCTTTAGTCATGCAGAAGAGGCGCTTTGGGAAGGTCAATATAGAGATCAGTAATATCTGTAACCTTCAATGCAGCTTCTGCCCGGAAGTCATCCGCGAAAAACAAATGATGGGGATTCCGCTCTTTACCCGGATTATCCAACAAGTGGCGCCCTGGACGGAAGAGGTCACCTTCCACCTCATGGGCGATCCACTCGTGCATCCTAAGCTGGGCGAATTTCTCGACATCTGCCACGCGGAAAAAGTTCGCGTTTTCTTAGTCACGAATGGCGTACTCCTCCGTGAAAAACAGGCGGAACTCCTCCTTCATCCCGCCATTCGGCAAGTCTGCTTTTCGCTTCATAGCTTCCACGATAACTTCGGAACTGAGCGTGACGCGACCCCCTACTTAGATCGGATCTTTCAATTCACCGAGAGCGCATTCGCGAAACGGCCCGATCTCTATATCAACTTTCGGCTCTGGAACTTAGAGTCCACCCGGGGAACGGGCCTCAAAAACCGTGAAATGCTTGAACGAATTCACAGCCGTTTCGGAAATCCAACACACCCCAACCGAGACGTCCGCATCCAGAAAAGCCACCTCTTAGTGAATCGTCTTTATCTGCATTTTGATACCGAGTTTACCTGGCCTGCTCTTGAACTGCCCCGACTCGGCACTCGCGGGACTTGCAAAGGCCTCACGACTCATTTTGGGATCCTTGTGGACGGAACCGTGGTCCCCTGCTGCCTGGACAAAGAAGCCGCGATACCGCTTGGAAACCTAGCAGAACAGGACATCACGACGATCCTAGAGTCGCCTCGCGCACGATCTATTCTGAAGGGATTCAAGGACGGAAAACTGATCGAAGACCTTTGTCAACGATGCCAATACATCGAGCGCTTCCAGTAAAAACCCGCCTCCCTCTAGGCGCTTCAGGGGTTGACCCTTACCCCAACCTGACGGATCGTAAACGACAACGCTCACTTAAAGCCTGAATCATCCGTCCGACGGGGGGACTTCTCATGACCTGGCTCACTCGATATCAAGTCATCTTCTTCAGTCTTCTTTTCCTCTCAGGAGGATGGATCCCAGCGAGCTGGGCCTCTCTCGCGACCCCAGCCGGGTTCTTTTCCGGACGATATAAGGCCCAGTGCGACCAAGGTGCGGCCGGATGTCCTTGCCGCAAAATAGCGGACCCTGGCTCTGAAATCGTTTCACGTATTCGGCATGCCATGCCTGTCGAGGCTGTGGACACAAGCGCGCCCGCGGCCGGTCTCACTGGCTGGGTCGAACTCAAGAGCGCAACTCAAGGAAAATGTTTTTATCCGGCGAAGGATTTATTGCCCCTCTCCTGGGACAATCGAGTCTGTCCGAGTCCGGATGCCGAATCTTCGGTTCCTTTTCCGAAGCTCGAAGAAATCCTAGCGGAAGGGACTGGAACCGAAGAGCAGAAACCGATGGGGATTCTCTTCCCCACTTTCTACAATATTGCCGACGAGGGTTTTCACGAAGGCGAGCTCGTCGAGACTCTGCTTGAATCGGGGACCCTGAAAAGCTTGGCGCAAGTGACCCCCGGTTTTCGCAAAGAACTTGATATCCAAGGAACAGGTCGACTCCGAGATGGTCGGATTTTAAATGTGGCCGATCGAATCAACGGGAGCTGGCGCTACCGGGTCTTGACCCCGGGCGACTATGGACAGGGCATCCAGGGGCACCGCATTCACCCGCTTCGCTCGGTCGCCCTCGATTTCTCACATCTTTGTAAATCAGGCGGCTTTCCCTTTTGCGATGAACCGATCGATTCAGTTCGTCGAAAGCTCGTGGGCACGCTCCTCTTTATTCCTCGGATGGCAGGAGCTCGCCTCGCCAATGGAGCGATCCATGATGGCTTCGTCTGCGCACAAGATATCGGTGGTGCGATCCGAGAAGACCGCGTCGACCTGTTTGTCGGTCCTGCGGGCGCGGGGAATCCCTACGTGCCTGATTGCCGGCAGCGAAATGCTTATACAGACCATGGGATCCAGAGCGTGAACCCAACCGATTGGCCCACAGTTGAAAAGACAGGGATCGACGCGGAAGGGCGCGCAACCTACAAGCGCGTGAATCCCTACGAGTATCGATCCGCGTCCCCTGGCAAAGGGCTGAAAGCGTGGATCGTTCAAGGAGCGAAGTGCAGGCCTTGATTCAAACGGCCCGCCGCCCTCCGGCGTGAGTCTCTTTCCACGACCTCATCAAACGTTCTCGATCCTCGGGATGAGCGATCGCGATCAGAGACCTGGATCGCTCTCCGAGAGTTTTCCCGTAAACATCGGCCACTCCGTACTCGGTCACTACATAATGCAAGTGCGACCGAGTCGTGACGACTCCGGCACCTGCTGCAAGAGTGGAGACAATCCGAGATTGTCCCTTCGTCGTGCGACTCCTGAGCGCTAGGATCGCTTTGCCGCCCGTGGATAACGTCGCTCCTCGCATGAAGTCCATCTGGCCACCCACTCCCGATACAATTCGGTGCCCAACGGAATCGGCACAGACCTGCCCCGTCAGGTCTACTTCCACGGCAGAATTAATCGCCACCGTCTTTGGATTTCTCGCAATCACCGACGGGTTATTCACATAATCGGCGCCCAAGAGGCTGACCGATGGGTTATCATGCACATATTCATAGAGCGCTCGTGTGCCATTCAGAAAACTTGAAACCGTTTTTCCCGCATGAACTTTTTTTCTTGAGTGATCGACCGCACCGGATTTCAACAACTCGAGCATGCCGTCGCTGCCCATTTCTGTGTGAATCCCTAAAAACCGGTGTCCCTTCAATTCGCGCGCGACTGCATCTGGAATCGATCCAATTCCAAACTGAAGGCAGGAGCCATCCTCGATCAGGGCCGCAACATTCCTCGCGATCTGGAAGTCCGTTTCGCCAGGGATTCGCGACACGCTTTCCGGTAACGCTTCGCTCACTTCCGCCCACGCCGTGAGCTTTTTCTGATGAACGTAGCCATCCCCATGCACCCGTGGCATTTGCGAGTTCACTTGAGCAATCACGATCGGGGCGACATCGACGGCCGCGCGCGCTACATCGACGCTGGTGCCGAGCGTGTGATATCCGTGGTGATCACTGGGCGAGAGACTCACGAGAGCGACATCAATCGCGCGTCGACCACTTTTGAAAAGACCCGGTATTTCCGAAAGAAAGCACGGAAGATAATCGACGCGATCGTAATCGAGCCAGGGTCGCATAGTTCCGCCCACAAACAGGTTTGTGACGCGAAAAGCATGCGCAACCTTGGGGTCGGCATGGATCGGCTCACCCTCCGTGTGAAGGTGAATCAACTCCACATCCCGCAAGCGCTCCGCCTGAGCGACTAACTCACGGAGTAAAGCCCGTGGGGTAGCGGCGGCGCCATGAACAAACACCCGGTGACCCGGTTGAATCCGGGCCACCGCTGCCGTTACACTCACAGATGGAGTCAATCGTCGATCCTCCCCGTGCATTGTCAGAATTCCCCGCGGGTCAGGCCACAAGGACGCGAACGACCCAACCCACTTCGAAGAGACGGTGCGGGAATGAGCCGACCGAGAACGAAGGAGGAAGGCCAGATCGAAGGCGTACCTAAAGCGCAGCCTGAATCGGTCATTTTGCGCACCAGCCGCCATCCACAATAATCTCGGTGCCGCTGACAAAAGCGGCGCCCGGCTGCGCTAACCAAAGCACGGCATCGGCAATTTCCTCTGGCTTACCCAAACGTCCGATCGGTTCACCGGCCGCAAGCGCCGCCAACGCTTCCTTCGAGCCTTGAGTGAAGCGGTCGATCATCGGGGTCTGAATCACGCCTGGGCAGACTGCATTGATCCGAATTCCCCGTGAACCGTAATCCAGCGCTGCACAGCGCGTAAGCCCAATCAACGCATGCTTGGACGCCACATAAGCCGGCATTCCCGCAAATCC